>DAHXMB010000098.1:0-9711 GCA_027365695.1 Candidatus Acididesulfobacter sp.
TTTATTTTTTTTATGATATAATAAATATATTAAATTGACTTGTCGTTGGTCACTCAACGATAGCTTGAATGTTGATGCTGCCTATTATGGGTTAAACATTTTTGTCGTGCGCCGGCGTCGAAGATTCTATTTTAAGACGCAGCAAGGCAAGCGCACTTAGCTTAAGACCTTGCAACCGAGATAAGCCCAATTTTGGAATTGTTCGCCAAATTGGAAACTTTAATAAGGCAGAACTTAACATAAAAGCCTTTAATATTATTATCTAAATAAAAAGTGATGCCGTAAAATGATATGGCCTTTTAAATTTCGATAGTAATTATAATAATAATAGTTTTACCTAAATTTTAATCTCAACTTACATCCTATAAAAGTTTATTCCTATTCAAGTTAATCCTGCTAATCATAAGCATTCAAGGGATAGAGTAATATAAAAATCTCCTCAATAAGACAGAGCCATCGGCTCTGTCTTAAAATCATAAAAAATAAATAAATAATTTAAAAGAAGACTCTATAAATTATTTATTTAACTCCAAAAATCCTAAAAAATTACAGTCATTTATTTATTTTTATTTATTACAGGACGGATTCATCCGTTACGTAAAAATCCTATTTATCAATTAAAAAATCCTAAACATTTTTAATTATTAATCCAATTAAATTATTAAGGAGGTGATATTTTTATGGAGACCGCTATCGTCTTAACGGGATTGAAGATTATGCTTGAATTCTATAATCCGCCTTTATCTGTCCAAGTTATTGGTAGCAAAGGCAGGTTCGAGCTTCAGTCTGTAAATTCAGTTAAAGAGTTTAATCTCAAAAGAGCTACATATCTTGAGGCGCAAGGTAATGGAATATATTTTATACCGCCTGCGTCATCCAAAATAATCTTTCTTGACGACTTTGATTGCAAAAATTTTGACCAATTGCCTTTTAACACAGTAATTATCGAAACAAGCGGCAGTTCGTATCAATGCCACATACCGCTACCGAGAAATTATAACGGCAATTTAACGATGCTCCAAAAAGCAATGGTTAAGTTCTACCATTGCGACATAGGCGCTTCCGGATTCTTGCAGCCAAGAAGGCTGCCGGGATTTGCAAATCAGAAATACCCGGACAAGCCTATAGTCAGCATTGTAGATTACAAGCCGGTTCTTGATTTTAATCTTGTTCTTGAAAAAGTGGGGGTTTTCTATAAAGAACAACTCTTGAAACAAAAATTTAATTTCAAACCCGCCGGAAGTAATCCAAAAAAACAACAAAAACATTGGAAAGACTTCGTCATTAATAACGACAAAAGTTTAACCGATATCCGCTATGCAAAATATCTTTTAATGTTTTGCAGATTGCAAGACGAGAATATCAGACAGATACTCATGAACGAGAGTCCAGATATTCAAACCCGCAAACGCAACTTAGAAGATTATCTATTTCGTACGATATCAAAAGCCCGTTTAACCTAAAACAAAGCGGGGCGTGTGTAATCAAATATCTTTTCTTTATACACACGCCCCCACTAGTCCACCACCATTCTAACAAATCGTATTTGTCTGCAGTAATTTTGAGCCATTCGGCGAAAAATGAAGCAAGGACAAATACTACCTTTTATTTTCCAATTCCAAACCGAACCTCAAATATGCGTCTTAAGTATGATTATTTTATGAGCGAAAAGCGAATAAAAAAGCATACTGACGCAACCTTAAAACCTTATTTTTACTATATCCCCTAAAGAAATAAAAAAAATGACGGCACTAATATCGTCTATATTTTTTATCTGGCAGATAAAAAATGAAACTGAAAGCCAAAACATATTAGCCCTATATTTTTAAAATCGCAATCTTTGAGCGCAAACGGTCGCTCCGCGATTTTTTTATTACCGCTTCGGGCAAGGTCTTTAAAGCGCCTTTAATGCTTTAGCTTTTCGGGTTATAAATGTTCCCATCAAAAACATTTTACGAATTTAAACTGTTTTAAGCCAATTTTGCAGGCTATAAATGCAAAATATCTCGATAGCAAGAGAGAAATAAATTGCCGGGCGAGAACTTTATCTAAATTAATATATAAATTTATAAGGAGGCAGGAAAATGAGTTTAAAACATAATTTAATGTATTACGCAAAACACGTGGAAACAAGATTGCGGGACGGATTGCACCAGTTATCAGACAAAAGCAGGTTTAACATCAGAAAAGAATCTCAGGCAATAGCGGCGGATTTTAAGGATTTGGGTTATAAGGTTAACACGAAATTTACCAGCGCAACGGCTATTAAAAAAGAAGATTCTCTTAAGTTATCCGAACACTGGAAAGAAAAGGAGTATTCGGTCGGAACTATGCAGAATAAAGCGACGATCTTAAGGGGAATTCTTACCGTTGCGAACAACACGGAGGCTGTTCTCAGCAATGCCGAGCTTGGAATAAGTATAGGCAGGGACGTTTTAAATTCCGCAAATGTTAATAAAGGATGTCCCGCGATATCGAAAAAGGCTTTGTCATCTATCAAAGACAAAGGAGTTTTGGCAGCTGTTATGCTTATCGCCGCATACGGTCTAAGGCGGGACGAAGCCTTGCATTCAGTATGGGCGCTAAGTAAGGGTCGTAATATCACGGTCAACGGAAATTTAAAACTTCAGGGTTCGTGGTGCAAAAACGGCAGACCCCGAAAGTTCGCAATGCGGGACGGCGGAAATATCTTAAAAGAAGCGGCGGTTCTTGTCAAAGACTTTGAAATCAAGGGCAGGCTTGAACAGTTCAGAGGAAGGTTAGACAGGGCATTTAAGGAGTTGAAAAGGATTGATAATAATAAATTATTGCATCCCCACGCCTTGCGCCATTCCTACGCGCAAGAAAGGTATCTCTCTATAACGGGACTACAAGCCCCTGTTGCCGGCGGTCTGAGATATACTGGCATGAGTCCACTGGAAAAATCCCTCTATGATAAGGCCTGCAAGATTATTTCCGAAGAACTTGGACACTCAAGGGAAAGCATTGCCCGTACTTATATCGGGAAATAATTATGCATTAAAAATCTAAACAAAGGGGAAGGAAATACCGCTATGGATAAAGAAAGGATAGACAAAAAAGAATTTATGACCGTAAAGGATGTTGCACGACTGCTTAAGCTGAACATCAATACGGTCTACTATCTTTGCTATCACCGTCAAATCCCCTTTGTTTCGATTGGCAGGACTAAACGCTTCGACAGGGATAAAATTAATTCATGGATTGAAAAAAATTCCCATGATATAATACCTGAAACAAGCGTGAATGCCCACCTGAGGAGGTGCAATAAATAATGGGCATTTACAAGAAGAAAGGCTCTAAATACTTTATGATGACAAAATGCATTAACGGCATTAAGTATTTCAAATCAGCCGAAACCAATTACAAAACGGAGGCTCAGGCTACTTACGAGCGATGGTCTTCGGCTCTAAGGGAACAGGTAGATAACGGCGGAGTCGTTAAAAAGATAGATATCAAACCCGCCGCCGAAACAGCCGTTTATTTTAACGAACTTGCGGAAAGGTATTTGTCATGGGTAAAAGGCAGGCAAAAATCTTATAGCCAAAAAAAATCTATTATTAACGTTATTCCTGAACGGTTTAAAAAAATGAGAATAACCGATTTTAATTACAATACCTTGGAAAACTTGCAGACATACTGCATCCAAAAAGATTTTAAGCCCGCATACGCAAATAAGATGATTGCCGTTTTAAAGCACATGTTCACTAAGGCTTTAGATTGGGAAATGATTAATGAAGATACGCTTAAAAAGGTAAGAAAGGTTAAACTTTTAAAAGGCGAGATTAAGCGTCTGCGCTATTTATCAGACGAAGAGGCGGACAGACTTATATCGAACTGCGAGCCTTATCTGAAACCCGTTGTCGTTACGGCTCTAAATACCGGTATGAGAAAATCGGAAATTCTCCATTTAACTTGGGATCGTGTTGATTTGCTTAATCGGATTATCCTGCTTGACCGCACAAAAAATGGCGACCGCAGGGAAATTCCGATTAATGATAATCTCTATGAGGCTTTAAGCTCTATTGTCAGGCGGTTGGATGTGCCTTACGTGTTCTTTAATCCTAAAACATTAAAGCCCTATGACAACTTCAAGCGGAGTTTTTCAACGGCGCTCCGTAGATCGCGCATATATTGGATTTTCGGTTTCACGACTTGCGCCATACATTCGCAAGCCAGTTAATTATGAAAGGGATTGACCTGGTAACCGTGAAGGAATTATTGGGACACAAAGACATCAAAATGACCCTAAGATATTCTCATTTATCACACGCTCATATTAAAAATGCCGTGAGTGTTCTTAACAAGAAGTCTTACCTTTTTCTTACCTCTGAAGAAGATAAGAAATTATCGAAACTGTCAAACCCTTGATTTATATGGAGCGGGAAACGGGACTTGAACCCGCGACCCTCACCTTGGCAAGGTGATGCTCTACCACTGAGCTATTCCCGCAAATTTACAATTATAATATGCCATTAATAATAACGATACTAATAATACATCTATAATATATAATATTTAAATATATTTTCTTTATAATGTCAATTATAAAATTTCAATAGGCAAATTAAAAGTTGACAACATTATAATAATAATAAAATTTCAAAAATTAAACATAATCTTACTATTCTATTACATAATATTACGCAGGCATCTGCCGTTGATACCAGAATCCCCTTGCTTTAGCAATGGGGAGTATGTCAATATTGCATTTATTATATTTTCAACTTTCTTATTGTTTCAATATCTTTCTTATGCTCTTCATCGCCGCCGGGAGTTTCAACGACCTTAGGAATATTTTTAAATCTATCGTCATTTATAATATATTTAAAAGTTTCAAGACCTATAAAACCTTCTCCTATGTGAGCATGTCTATCAACTCTTGAACCTAACTCTCTCATCGAATCGTTTAAATGAAACGAAGCTAATTTATTTAACTCTATTAATTTATCAAATATCTCCGTAAAACTAATATAGCCCTCTTCGTTTCTTATATTATATCCTGCGGCAAATATATGACAAGTATCTACGCAAACTTTTATTCTATCGCTATTTATAATATTAATCATATCCCTTATATGCTCTAATTTATATCCGATTGAAGAGCCTTGTCCTGCCGTAGTCTCTATTGCTAAGGAAACATCATTATAAGCATAAGTTAAATCAATTATTTTTTTTAAATTAGATGAAATTTTGCCGATTGTTTTATCTTCGGTTAAATTTTTGTTTGAGCCGGGATGAAAGATTAACTGATTAATGCCGAGTGCATGGCATCTTTTAATTTCTTCTATGAAAAGATTAAAAGATTTTTGCTCAATATTTTCATCTGCGCTGCCTAAGTTTATTAAATATGATATATGAGATATAGGGGTTATTTTTAATTTGCTTATACAATCTTTAAAAATCCTTATATTTTCTTCTTCCAGTTCTTCAAAATCCCACCTTATCTGATTTTTTGTAAATATTTGTATAGCATTAGAATTAGTTTTAACGGCATGATCGCAAGCATTTTGCAACCCGCCTGATATTGAAACGTGAGCGCCTAAACACATATTAATTTATTAATATTTTTAATATTTATTTAACTATTTACTATTTTGTTGTGATGTTTTTATAATCCATTTATTATTATTAATAATACTTTTTATTATTTGTTATTTTTGTGGCTGTTTTTATAATCATTTATTATTATTCTATTATTATTTATTGTAATTATTTATTGTAATTATTTATTTTTATAATTTATTATTATCTTTGCTGTTTAATAAAAACCTGTTTTATAAAATAATCTGTCAAACCATTTACTCCTTCATTTGTTTTACATGAAACCTTAAATATTTTTAGGTTATTATTTATTGATAGAGCATTTTCTTTAATTTTTTCTATATTAGAATCAAGCACTTTCAATAAATCAATTTTATTAATAATCATAATTTCAGATTTATAAAAAGCCGCCGGATACTTTAAAGGTTTATCGTCTCCTTCCGTAATTGACAAAACAACGGCTTTAAAATCCTCCCCCAGATTAAAAGAAGTCGGACATACTAAGTTACCTACATTTTCTATAAATAAAATATCTAAGTTATTTAAATCAATATTTAAGAGTGATTTATCAATCATTCTAGCATCAAGATGACATGTTCCTTTTGTAATAATCTGGTAGGAAGGAATATTTAATGCATCAATTCTTTTTTTATCTAAATCTGTTTCAACATCGCCCTCTATTACGCAGGCTTTAATATTTTTATTTTTTAAAATGGGAATAATATGCTCCAGTATAGAGGTCTTGCCTGAACCCGGAGAACTTAGCATATTTACAACAAATATTTTATTTAATTCAAATTTTGATTTATTAGATTTTGCAATAATTTCATTCGCTTCTAAAGCATTTCTTTGAATAGAAATTTTTTTATGTTCCGGGTACACTTTAAACTCCTTACTAATTTTATATGATTTTATATAATAAATTTTAATAATTAATAATAAATTAATAATTAGCCGATATTCTATCTTTTCATGCTAATCTGCTATAATTTCATTAACTTTAATATCATCGGTTTCATTATAATTGCAATCAAGAATAACGATTTTAAATCTATTGTCTCCTAAATTTTGAAAAGCAAATTCCAAATAATTTTTATCTATCCCTGAATAATTTCCAATCGTCAAATTAATAGTTTTAACTATTTTTATATCTTTCAAATAGTTATTTTTTTCAAGCATTTCCAATATTCCTAAAGCTATTGAAAGTTCATGCATATGACAAAAATAAACAATAAATTAAAGTTATAAGTTATAAGTTATAAGTTATAAGTTATAAGTTATAAGTTATCAAAAAAAATAAATTAAAAAGGTAATGCAAATATCACGCGCATCTTAATATCCAAAAAAAATAAAATAAATTAAATAAAAATAAATTAAAATTTATGAAAATTTATTTTAAAAGATTATTTATACTATAAATAGGCTAAAATAATTAAACTAATTTAATTTTATAACGATAATATATCATTTATTTATTTATTTTTCTTTATTTTTAATTAAATAATAGTATTTTTCTTTATTTTTTAAAATTTTGTTTGATTTGACTTTTTTATATATAGTTATATAATTCAAAAAATAAACATACAATATATATTCATATATATAATATTATATTTATAAAGAATAAACATAACGAATATATTATTATTAATTAGTAAATGATTAATTAGCAAATATAATTTTGAACTATTATTATATTATAATTTAATTATTGGCAAAAACTTTTTAATGTAATAATGTAATAATAATTAGAATCAGCTCAAAATAAATATTTATATTTATATTTATATTTATTAAACATATTGATTTTGAAAATTTTATAATATTAAATTTATATTAAATTTTTTAGGAGAATTTATTATGGGAGCTGATAATCACGCCAAAGTTCGCATCAAAGTTAAAAAATTCAAAAAGAAAAACAATGTTGATAGTAAAATTAAAGAAAATGGAGTTAATGAAGGCAAATCTGAACTTGATGAAAGCAAACACGACAATTATTGCATAAATAAAACATCGGAAGATTTTAAATGGGATCCGCTTAGAAATATATCCGAAGATTCTAATGAGGTTTTAAAAATCATAGATTCTCGCCTTGACAATCTTGAAAAAGAATATTTTCAAGAAAAAAAAGATATTAATGAAAATTTTAAAAATGTTTTTACTTCCAACGGAGTTTCAAGAAGAGAATTTATTCAATGGACGGCTCTTCTGACTTCTGCATTAATGCTCCCGACAATATTTTCTCCTAGAGTAGCTAGAGCTGCAAATATTTTGACAAAGACTCCTTTTATATGGCTTGACATGGGTGATTGCATGGGAAACACCGAAGCTTTTTTAAGAACTGCTCATCCCACTCCTGCCGAAATTATATTAAATTATGTCAGCGTTGACTATATGGAATCAATAATGGTGCCTGCAGGTTATCAGGCTGAAGCAAGAAGGGATGAAACAGTCAAAAAAAATAAAGGAAAATATATTTTAGTTGTTGAAGGCGCTATTCCCACTGCTATGAACGGAAAATTTCTTACAATAGGCGCTAAGGGTAAAACAGGATTAGAAATTACAAAATCAACCACAAAAGATGCGGGGGTTATTATTGCCGTAGGAAATTGCGCTTCTTATGGAGGTATTCCTGCTGCATATCCTAATCCTACAGGCTCTGTCGGATTAAGTTCGGTTACCGACAGACAAGTAATAAATATACCCGCATGTCCCGCTAATCCCGTCAATTTGGTCGGAACATTAGTTGAGTATATATTAATAGGTAAGGCTCCGATGCTTGATAGTTTAGGAAGACCGCTCTGGGCATATTCAGGAAGATTGCACGACAATTGTTATAGGAGAGGTCATTTTGAAGCAGGGGAATATATAAGACACTGGGGGGATGACGGAGCAAAAAAACAATATTGCTTATATATGATGGGATGCAAGGGTCCTTTTACCTGGAATAATTGCACCGTTGTAGAATATAATCAAGATATGAGTTTTCCGATGAGAGCAGGGCACGGCTGCATCGGATGTTCTGAACCTGCTTTCTGGGATAGGATGACGCCTTTTGAAAAGCCAAATGCCGACGCTAAAATTTTCTTACCAGCAGTTGAAGCTACCGCCGATGAATTTGGCGTTGCTCTATTTGGAGCGGCAGGTGTAGGAATAGCTGCCCATGCAATATATACAGGAGTTAAAAAAAGGAAAAATAACAAAGACAAAAATAAAGATAAAGACAAAGATAAAAATAAAGATAAAGATAAAGATAAAGACAAAGACAAAGACAAAGACAAAGATAAAGACAAAGATAAAGACAAAGACAAAGATAAAGACGATAAATTAAATAACAGCGACAATAAATAATAATAAAGACAACAATAAAAGCACTAATAATAATAAATACAGAGATAAAAGATAAAAACCAAAGATAAAGATAATTAATAATAATTAATTAAGAGGAACAATATATGTCTAAGAGAATAATAGTAGATCCTATTACAAGAATTGAAGGACATTTAAGAATTGAAGTAGAAATGAACGGAGATATAATTAGCGATGCGTATTCTTCTGCAACTTTATTCAGAGGAATAGAACTGATACTTCAAGGAAGAGCTCCCGAAGATGCAGGTTTATTTGCCCAGCGCATATGCGGCGTTTGCACATATACTCATTATGAAACTGCAACATGGGCGATAGAAAATGCTCTCGGTATTCATCCCCCAAAAAATGCAAGATTAGCTAGAAATATTTTAAAAGGAGCACAATTTGTTCAGGATCATCTTATACATTTTTATCAATTAGCGGGCTTTGATTGGGTTGATATTGTTTCCGCTTTAGACGCCGAACCTAAAAAAACAATGGATATTGCCTATGCTTATACCAATACTCCTTACAATGCAAGCTTGGCGAGATTTGAAGAGGTTAAAAAAAGATTAAAATCATTTGTTTCATCAGGTCAGCTTGGACCTTTTGCTAACGGATACTGGGGAAATCCTTCTTATAAATTGCCTCCTGAAGGAAATCTGTTAATAGCGTCGCATTGTAAGGAGTATTGGTATAAGCATAGGCAATATCCATTGTTTTTTTAGGTTCGGCGTCTAAAGCGGAAACAATATCAACCCAATCAAAGCCCGCTAATTGATAAAAATGTATAAGATGATC
>DAHXMB010000102.1:0-8755 GCA_027365695.1 Candidatus Acididesulfobacter sp.
ACGGCTTTATCAAAATTAAATTTTTGCGGCAGATTTGAAATTTCTTGTTCTTGTTTTTGTTCTTGTTCCATTTGTCTTCTCCTGATTAAATTAATTAATTAATTAATTAATTATAAATTATAAATTATAAATTATAAATTATAAATTATAAATTATAAATTAATTATACAGGATTGACACAAAATTTTGAACGGTCTCAAACCGATTATTTTTTAAATTATGCTGAAGTCGGAGCCTGCTTTTTAAAACGTTTTATTTTACGCCTTTCAAGTTTTTCGCTCTTTCTATATATTCCTTAACGCTGTTTCTTATTATGGCGCTTAAAGACAGATGTTTCTTGTTTTGCAGCGCTATTTTCCGCGCTTCCTGATATTCTTCGAATAGTTCTATAGATATCCTTACGGAAATGTTCTTATCTTTTTTTACCGCTTTCTTTTTTGGTTTTATCTCGTTTTTTTCTTTCTTCTTCAAGTTCTTTCTCCGCTTCTTCAAGCCCTATTTCAAAGGCTCTGTCTAATATTTCCTTGATGGTAAGACGCAGTCCGTTTTTAGCCGCTTCTTCCTGCATCTTTTTTATCTCGTCAAATTCGTCTCTTGTAAGTTTGACGCCGATATACACCTGTTTTTTATCTTTTTTTTCCGGCATTTATTCTTTGATTATTTTTTTAAATTCGTTTAACGATTGTCTTAATCCAGCGCAGATTACGTCGCCCACTTCCAGATTTTTGTTTTTTTCTTTTATTTTTGTATATCTTTCAAAAAGTTCGGGTTTGGTATACGATACTACTTTGACCCTGCTTAGTTCGTCTTCTTTAAGGGAAAGACCTTTTTTAATTAAATCTCTTACCGAAAGCCTTATGTTGTATTCTTTTAAGGCTTTTTCTTTAAATTTCAGCGCTTTATCGTAAACATCTTTGTCTATGTACGCTCTTATCGTTATTTCGTTGTCTTTCTTTATTATCGGCATATTATATATAAACATAATATGGTTAATTTTGTCAATACACAAAAACGGATAAATGCAATATGCCGTATTGACATAATAATATATAAAGTTATTATTAATTAAATAATTTATATTATAAAGACAAAGAAGATAATTTAGGATTCTAATGCGGCATATCAATCACAATTCAGACAACGAAGAATTTAAAGAAATAATTAACATTCTTTTTGAGGAAATTAAAAATCTTAAAAAGGAAACGAAGACTCCTGCTAAACTATTAACATTTGAAGAAGCTATGGATATTCTCAGGCTTCATAAATCTAAACTGTATGACATGGTCGGCAGGCAGGAAATACCGTGTATTAGAATTGATAGGATTATTAGATTTGACAGGGAAGATCTGCGGAAGTTTATAGACAATAAAAAGACGGAGGAATTTAAGTTTGAATTCAATGAGAACGGCATCAAAGGTTCTAAATATCAAAAAAAATAGGAAGACGATTATGAATTTGAGCGAAATACCTGAATCTGCAAAATGATTTAAGAAAATATTTTTTAAGAAAGACTTTAATTTTAATAAAGAAGTTACTAATTTACTTATATAAGAAATAAACTAAGCTGTAAAGAAAAGCCGGATTCTGTTGAAATAAAACAAGAAAGATAAAATTAATGCAGGTTAATATTATTTATTAGACGCTAAAATCATTGCAGGTTCGAAACAGACTTTTATACGCAATGAAAATTTTACTTATACTTCGCTATATAGAAACAGGGAAGTCGGCATTATAAATTCTTATTTGAACCCATTAAGGCATAAATGTGGTAGATATTGTATAGCTAATTAGTCTAATTAGATAAAAAAATATTTATAATTTTACAATTATTGTTGAGAAATTTTAAAAAATATAACAACAAGAAAAATATTTTTAGCTATTTTAGTTACTTATCAAATTGCCTATTTTCTATACTGCTCGTTTTCGGTTTGAGCAGTTTTTTTTACGGCAAATGCAAAAAGTTTATAATATAGTTCATATTATAAACTTTTCTGCGCAAATATGTATAAGATAAGTTTAACTTATAATTAAAATTAAACTTTTGCGAGGTTTTGTTATGATAAATCCGGAAGCGGTAATTTACGAAAGCGTTCCAAGAGGCAAAAAAGATGTTTTACAAGAAGTGCCTTTAAAAAAAATAAACGAAACGGTTAAATTTTTCTATAAAGAAGAAACGACCCTGCTTATGAACGGCGTCAGCAATCCGTTTCATAAATTATTGTTTCTTTTCATATATGAAACAGGTTCAAGAATATCTGAAGTCTTGCCGTTAAAATATTCCGACATAGACGAAGCTAATTCTAAGGTAAGGCTGCCTATCCTAAAACAGAAACGCAAGCTGTTTAAATTTATTAAAATTTCAGATAGATTGTTGTCTATGATTTTATCCCGCCGTATTAGCGGATTTGATTCTACGAATTATGTATTTGCGAGATTTAAAAATAAAAGGCATATATCTTTGCAAGCAGCGGACAGAGCCTTCGCAAAATGCGTTAAAAATATTTTAGGAAACGATTACGCCGACAGAGCGCATCTCCATGCGTTAAGACATTCAAGAGCAGTTCATCTTTTAGATTCAGGTATGAATATAATGTTATTAAAGAACTTTTTAGGACATAGCAATATCTCAAATACGTTAATTTATCTTAAATACAGTTCAAAAGATTTAGACAGGGCGATTGACGAAGCTAATATAGACTTATATAATGTATAAAAATAAATAATTATAAATTAATTTAAAGGATAACCATATGTTTAAACCGTTAAAAAATAATATTGTTTTAGAATATGAGAATAATAAAGATCATAAAGAATATATAATAGAACAAATATCTGAATTTAACGAATACGGTTTAGCTCTTGTTTTTAAAGATACTAAATTTGGATTAATAGACAGTAAATATAAATTAGTATTGCCGATAAAATTTGACAGCATTTCCGATTATATTTCCGACGGCGCCGCTATTGCAAAAGTATCGGGAATATGCGTTTTGATAGGGTCTGACGGTAAAAAAATAAGCTGGACGAGAGACGAGAGTTATGAGCCTATAGAACAATGTGCCGACCCGGACGAAATTATAAAAGATTTAACTATTCAAAATATCATTTATAAAACGAAAATATTAACATTCGCTCCAGATGGCAAGATATATAATGATATTCTTACGGATATAGTGAAAAAATTTATCTCCTGCGAATATCCTAACGTTTTGGAGAATCCATATGTTATAGATAACTACGAAACTGTTGCTGATTTTTTAGAAGAAAAAGTTATAGACTTTGATTGTCAAGAATCCTTATATGGTTACTATATCAGACAGGTGCGATATTTAATAAACGATTACGCTGATTATTATCTGTCTGAATTAGAACAGGATAAAAACAGCGATAATTATAAAAAATTAAAAAAAGAATTATCTGAAGCGTTAAAATACGATTACACGCCTGAAGCATTAATTGGCGAAATTGGATATATGCCTTTTAAGGAAACAGTGGATAAATACAGATCATTGTCACAACTTAAAAATAAATAATAAATCTGTTAAAATAATTAAAAAATAATATTATTATGATATATTTATATATATCTTTATTTGCTCTTATTTTATTAATCGCCATTAATATTACAGAACATTTTTATTTTATTAAAAAGTTTACGATATATTCCGTTGATTTTGAAACTCACGATGTAGTATTTTTAACCCAAAATAAAAATATGAGCATAGTTCTTAATGTAAAGAATAATATCTTTGAAATTGATGATCCTACAAATAAAGTTATTGATTATGCAATATTTTTTAACAAAAAAATAATAAATGTTAGCTTTACTAAGTTATTGAATGAAGTAGCAAGTTTTATGTTTGAAGAAGAACCAGAAAAATTCTTTAATTCGGAATTAAAAGAAAAATTAAATTTAACCTCAGATAAAACGGTATTGATAAGATATTTGCAAATATCTCCCACCCAATATATAGAAGGAAATTTATGCGCAGCAGAAATAATTAAAAGAATAAAAATGATAATGGAAAAATTTAATATTAACGATGAGATTTATTTGAAATTTAAAGATGAATAAAAATTACATATTATTATAGAAAACTTAATTTAATTAAAAATATCTTCAAAATCAAAACGGGAAAAATAATTAATAATGCCTATAAAAAATATTAAAATTCATTAATATATTTATTTAAAAAAAATAAGGATAAGGATATAGATGTTAAAAACATTAGAAATTAAAGAAATTACAAAAAATGTTTTCATAATTACCGAAAACACGGGGGTAGAAAATTTACATAACCCTAAAGCAGACAGCGAAGAAGAAGAATTAATTGATTGCAAAGTCGGCAGCAGATTATATTCGGAACAGATTGATATTATAAGATATTTTTATCCGGAAATTGAAGTTAAAATTAACTTTGCTACATAAATATAGAACAATAAAGATTAATTATGAAAAAAATATTATCAGCTTTCGAGACCGTTCAAAATTTTGTGTCAATCCTGTATAATTAAATTATAATTAATGAATCAGGAGAAGACAAATATAATAAAAACAAGAACAAGAAATTTCAAATCTGCGCAAAAATTTAATTTTGATAAAGCCGTAAAAGATCTTAACAAAATTATTTTTTTGCAGTTCTTATCTGTAAAAACATATTCCGATTTTCTTTAAATATTTATTAATATTTCTTATTTCTTTCAAAGGCTTAGATATAGGTATATGTATCTATCGTATTTTGTTTTAGTGCCTTTAATAACTATCACGTTATTATTTAAATCAACATTATCCCATTTAAGATTTAATGTCTCGCCTTTACGGCAACCGGTATAAATTAAAAATGTAATTAAATTCTTTGTAAGTTTATTTGTTGCGCCGTTAATCAGCTTATCCATCTCTTAATCGGATAATGTTTTAACCTAGATAGTTCATTTAATTTTTTAATTTTAAAAGCAGGATTCTTTTCTATTAGACCTTTTTCAATGCAGAAGTTGAAAAAATTAGAAAGAATTAAAATCTCCTTATTTAAGTAAGCGAATAAGATTTCTGATTCTCGCTTGCCTATATTTTTAGGCATTGCTATTACTTCCAACCTTCTTTTTAATTAATTAATAGCTTTTAATGTCGGATTGTGTTATTTCGGCTATATTTTTATCCTTGAAAACCGGCAAAAAATGATTGGCAATGCTGATTTTATTTTCTATTGTCATATTTGTATTTGCAAGAGATTTAACGTATTGTTCCCATGCTGTAAAAAAGGTATAATCAGATTTAGTCGGCATGCTAAATTTTTTACGGACTAAATCGGTTTCAATGGTATTTGCGATTTGCTGGGCGAGTTTTTATTGTCCGTTTTGTTGAGCCTTGGTATTGCCTGCTTTATAACCGCACTTGATACCATTAAATATTGCCTCTTTTATAAATAGTTGCTATAAAAAGTGTAGGCTAAATTGTAGTAAATTTAAAAATACTATATGGTAAAATATAGCATTAAACGGAATGAAAAGGCAAGAATATTTTAAACTAAAATATTTAAAAGGTTTATAAATATTGATTTTAAAGGATATTTATAAAATATAATGATGTACCTTTGCAAGGTAATGGTCGCGGGTTTAAGTCCCATTTCTCGCTCCATATAAATTAAGGGTTTGCGGTAGTTTTTAAAATATTAAATATTTTACTAACGAGCGGCATTTAAAAAAAGTATATCATGGCCGCCTTTCGTAAGGATATAAATGTTTTCATCCATAAGTTCCACCATGGTTAATTTAACGGCATATGATACGGTTTCTATCATCGTTGTTTTTGAAATGTCATATCTTTGTTTGACTTTTTGAATTTTCTCGTAGAATGCTATATAGTAGATATGACATTTAAATGCTTCGCTGTCGATAATTTTAGGCTTAAACGATAAAATGTAACTTTTTATTCTGCTCTTTAATCCGATAGTTAGACTGTCTATATTCATTTTATGTTTCCTCTTTTATAATTAAAAAGCAATAAATATGCCATAACTTGCATGATTTGTTTTTTATTACTTAGGATGCGCGTTTTATTTGACCGCATGCATTTGAACGGCTTGCATATAATAATGCAGCTGTATATTTGTAATATCTATTATAAAATTTATCTAAATGACATTGTCTAACTGACACATTGGATTTAAAAATAAACAAAAAAAATCCGGTCCCTTTCGAGACCGGACCACCTTTAGGAGGAGTGATGAAAAACTTACAGTTGTTAAATTAAGTTATATATTTTGTTCAATGTTAATATAAGCATTTTTTATGCCAATAATAAATAAAATATCTTTATAGAAAATTATTATTAAAAAATTTAGTATAAAATTTAATATAATCAAATAGTTACCCATAAATATATATTTTACTTATTTTTTAGTATCAAGTTTTTATAAATTAATTTTATTATTTATTATAATAATTTAAATTAAAATTATCATAATGACAATTAAACATCATTTTTTTATTGTCATTATGATAATAAATTTGATACTTTTTATTAATTTTTTTATTAAAACACTTTTAACTTTGTCTGATGCGGTAAAGTAAAAAAACAAAAAAATTGAAACAGGAAAAAATATAGTATAAGCTTTTAAAATATGTAAGAAATTTTAATGAATTAATAAATTTTTCACCTTTCTTTAGACTTTTAATTACTATTATTTAGTTTATTTATATAGTGAGAATATTCAGTTGTTTAATAAAAAAATAAAAAATATTCCTTAATCAATTTTAAAATAGACTTTTTAGATATTGATATTTATGACGAAGTCAGAAACTTAAAACGTTACATTAATAATATCAAATGCTTTATAACGTTAAGTTTTGTAGAAATAATAAATAAGCTGAAAAACAACCTGTTAAAATATTAAACTAAAGATATTATTATGACAACACAAGAATCACAAGCGCGAGCTTTTTTTAAAAATTTGAATAATACCAATCAAAAGCTATATGAATATATATTTAGATTCTTTGGTTACGGCAACTTAGACGGGAAATATTGGTTTGTCGGAATCGAAGAAAGCGGCGGTAAATCAACTGAAGAGGTAAATGAAAGAGTTGAATTATGGCATACTAGAGGAAAAAATATAACAGAGGATTTAAATGAATACCACAAAGAACTTAAATGTGATACATCTGCTTTTGAAAATTACTTAGGCGCTAATGCCGGCAGCATACAAACCACTTGGGAACAATTAATAAGACTTATATTATCCTATCAAAATAATAAATCTATAGAACGCCCTGATATATTAAACTATCAAAAAACAGAACTCGGAAGAATCGACAAAGACACATGTCTATTGGAATTGCTTCCGTTGCCTGACAGTAGAAACTCGGGATGGATATATAATAAATATAATTATGATGAATGTTTAAACGATAAAAATCTATATGTTGAAAATATAATACAATATAGAATTCAAAAAATAAAGGAATTAATTAAATGCAAAAAACCCAAATTTGTAGTTTTTTATATCATGAGTTATTTTAACTCTTCTTACGGTAAATATATATGTTCTGTTTTCGAATCGGGCTTTAAACCGAAATATATAAGCAGTAGTGATTCTCCAATTTACATCGGAACATTAAATAATACGACATTGTTCGTGTCTTATCATCCAACAGCGCATAATAATAAGAAAAAAATATTTAACAATAGTAAAAATGATTATTTTGTAGAAATAGGCAAGATATTACAAGGATGAACACGGTGAATTTATTTATAAAATTGTAAAAATAGGTTAATTATGAAAAAAATATTAAAAATATCTATAATTGCGCTTATCGTCTTTTTCGCAAATATTATTTACGGTTTCGGTATTTTCAATATCCCTTATAATAAATCAGATTCAACATTTAACAAACTTGCAATGCGGGTTTACAATACGAATAGTCCTTATACCTATACTTACGGAGCATATACTTATAACGCTATACCTATAACTACGACTATGTCGGGCTGTAAACTATTAAGCATAATCCGAAGGACGCAGGACTTTCCAAAACCGGCATATTGGGCGGTAGAAAATTACAAGATTTGCTCCGGCAATATAGCAGAGGTTAAAAATACTAATATGGCAGGATGGGATAACTTGCCAAACGGCATAAAACCTGTTATAAATAATACTATCCAACAGGCAAGGCAATACTGCAAAGCGACCGCCGATTATTACGGATACAGAGTAATAGCAAAGACCGGCGCTTATGTCGGGATGGTATTTGTTTACGTGCTTAACGGGATAAAATTAGAAGCGATGATGAGGTTTTAAAAAATAGTACAGAGAGACTTTTAAAATGGAACAATTAAGTAATTTTTGGAATAGCTTTTGGAGTGCATTAATTGGCGCGATAGTCGGCGGCGTATTTGTTCTAATAGGCGCTTTTTTGTCGTTCCGTCATGATTCCGAAAAAGAAGAAAAACGAATGAAGGAATTAATAGATTCGTTTTTAAACGGGGTTTATCATGAGATTGAATCTTTTTGGGAATTAGATATGGTGAAATCCGCAATAGTGAAATTAAATTCAATTTCTAAAGATGACAAATATTTTGTTAATGAAATTGAAAGGTTATTAAGCAAACCTAAAGATGATGAGTTAAACAAATTAATAAAAAACATTTTGCCCGAAAATATTTTCATAGAGCTTTTTTATATTAGAAGGGAAGAATATTTTTTAATTTATCACAATAATGCGGGTTTAATAGGTAAAATTACAAATAAGGAACTTA
>DAHXMB010000106.1:0-9567 GCA_027365695.1 Candidatus Acididesulfobacter sp.
ACGGCTTTATCAAAATTAAATTTTTGCGGCAGATTTGAAATTTCTTGTTCTTGTTTTTGTTCTTGTTCCATTTGTCTTCTCCTGATTAAATTAATTAATTAATTAATTAATTATAAATTATAAATTATAAATTATAAATTAATTATACAGGATTGACACAAAATTTTGAACGGTCTCTATTTTCATTATAATATTATAATATAAAATATTGCATAAATGGAGTTAAGACATGGATTGGAGAGAAAGAATAGCCGTATATCATCAATATTTTCCGCAAGGTTATTCCTTGATTTATATAGTGAGCTTTTAAACCAACATCTATGGATTGTGGAAGAAGCTAAAATTCGTGTATTAGAGGCGAAGATAATTACGCAAATAATACTCACTTCGTCCCCATTCCGTTTCTCAATCAGTTTGGATACGATTGGGGATGGCCGACTTCCGTTGACAATGCGCAAGCTTACAATCAAGAATATTATCTGATATTGGGATGGAAAGATTATGTAAACAAACATTTTACATTTAACAAAAATTTATTTTTAAACTAGTATCTTTAGTTTTTCACAAAATATATGGTATAATAGCAAATTATGAACGATGCAAATATACAATATAAAGATACCGAAAGTACTTCAATTATACTTCAGAAAGCCAAAAAAATAATTACCGAAGAAATAGAAAAGTACGGTTATAAGGTAGAATCTATTTATCTATTTGGTTCGCGTGCAAGAGGAGACTATCAGAAAGACAGCGATTGGGATTTTTTTGTTGTAATAAATAAAGATTTATCAAAAGAAGATTGGAGTAGAGTTGAACTTAATATACGCACAAAATTAGTATACAATAATATAATTTCAGATATAATAATTAAATCTAAAGCCATTTATCAACATCAGCAAAACGGCACAGGATTTTTATCTTATTATGTGAATAAAGAAGGAATTTCTATATGATAGAAGATGCAAAAATACTTTTTAATAAAGCAGAAAAGGATTTGCATCTTGCTAAACATTTAATTTATGAAGATGAAGAATTTATTGAAGCAATTTGTTTTCATTGCCAGCAAGCAGCAGAAAAATATTTAAAATCTTATCTGTCATATAACAATAAAGAAATTAAAAGAACTCATGAAGTAATAGATATAATTAAAGACTGCGAACAATTAGACGTTGAATTCATAAAATTAAATGAAATTGAAACAGGTAAATTAACCCGCTATGCTGTTAACTTAAGGTATGATGACATTCCGTTTATCACAATAGAAGATGCCAATGAAGCCTTATATGTTGCAGAACAGGTTAGATCGTTTATTATTTTAAAAATACCTGAATTATTAGCTGATAAAAAAATTAATTAAATCTATGCAGTGCTATAAATAACCTCAATTAGATTTTCTTTAAAAATTCAATAAATCCATATATTCCCATTCACGGTACGCCATAGCGTACATGTAGTTTAAACCGCAATATTTCAGGCGTTTTAAAACGGTTATCTTTGCAATATCCTGTCATAACAATCACAGGACCAAGGCAATCAGGCAAAACAACATTGTGCAAAACAGTCTTTCCTGAAGCAAAATATGTTAATCTTGAAGCCCCCGATATAAGACAATACGCAATAGAAGATCTAAGAGGTCTTCTAAAAGAAAACAGCAATCATCAAATTATTTTTGATGAAATACAGAGGGCTCCTCATTTATGTTTTTTGCAATAATGAGGAATTTTATTTTACAACAAACACTCAGGAAATGTTTATGCCAAAAACAATACTAAGATACATATGTCAATTTCCAACCAAGCGTTTAGTTATGGAAGCAACATGTTTTCCCTGAAACCTTGCAATAGCAAGCTCATTTTCGCTTGGATGCCTGCTCCCGTTTGTGTCTGCAAGAGTTCCGGCGCCGTATGGACTGCCGCCGGTTATTTCGCTCATATTCATTAATTCTTTACAGGAATAAGGAACCCCGACGATTATCATTCCATGATGAAGTAAAGTGGAATGAAACGATGTTATCGTGGTTTCCTGTCCGCCGTGCTGGGTTGCGGTGCTTGTGAAAACGCTGCCGATTTTTCCAATCAGTTTCCCTTCCTGCCATAGATTGCCGGTTCTGTCTAAAAAGTTGCGCATCTGCCCCGTCATATTGCCGAATCTTGTAGGCGTTCCGAATATAATGGCATTATAATCGGCTAATTCATCAGAATTTGCTATCGGCGCTTTTTGATCTATTTTTGCGCCGATATTTTTTAATACTTCAGGCGTCATGACCTCAGGCACACGTTTAATAGTAACCTCAGCGCCTTCTATTTCTCTTGCGCCTTTCGCTACCGACTCTGCCATAGTCTCCACATGTCCCCATGTGCTGTAATAAAGAACTAGGATTTTCATTGAATCGCCTCCTTTGCATTATTTAAAATAAAATATTAACCTTATATTCCTTATATTCATTTATTAATTTTACCACTATTTTTATTTTATACAACAGCGGCAAAACTTTATGTCAAGCCAAAGCAAAATGTTCTCTTCTTACCAATTTTAAAATGTTGCCTTTTAGTTAATATTAATATTCAAAGGTTTGTTTGCCTGCTATATAGGTTGAAGCTGCGATGAGAACGGTTTTCATAGTACCCCCCGCCTTTTTAGTGTTCATAATTTAAATCTATTAAACATAATTTTACATATATTATAATATAATAATTATCTATCTGTTTATATATGTTAAAATAAATAATAAGATTATTAAATATAACGGAGTTTAAATTAATTTTAAACTATTTTAATGCTTAATGCAGGAGGTTTTTATGAAAACAGTAAACGGTATCGAGATTTATGAAAATTTAAAAGAAATAATAAATCCAGGGCATAGCTGCCTTGTGGTATGGGATGTTCAGAACGGACTTGTTTCCCGCATATTTAATAAAACCGAATTTATTTCCGATTTAAAAAACTTAGTTAATATTTTAAGGGATAAAATGCCTATTGTATATACGCTTATAACTCCGCCGGAAAAAGAATTCAGGTCATCATGGTCATATTATGCAATGATGAGGCGTTTCGGAGTAGATGATCCTTCTAAATTGCCGGAATTTATGGCTAAAGGTTCGAACGAAAGGAATATTCTTCAAGATATAACGCCCCAAACAGGCGATATATTATTGGAAAAGCCGACGGCGAGCATATTTACAGGAACATATTTTGAACAGATGATGAAGAACAGAAACATAAAAACACTTATTTTTACAGGTATTGCAACCGAGATAGGAATAGAATCTTCGGCAAGGGATGCCGCCAACCGCGGATTTTACCCCGTTATAGCAACGGATTGCGTATCTTCTATGGACAAAGACGCACATAACAGGTCCCTTGATAATATGCAAAAAATGTTTATTTGCGAAAGTTCGCAAGCTATAGCGAAAAACATTTAACCCAAATAATTTTATTTTAGTTCTATACCGGATAATTTTCATGTGGTCAAATAATTTGCACTTAGTATTATAATAATATAATATCGGGCATCTGAAAGCTGGAGGCTTTTTATGAAATCTATGACATTAACAAAAATAACGGATTTAAAAATAAATAAAACCCCTTTATGTAATATAAATGCTAAAATACCGGAAATTAATCAAAATGAAATTTTAATAAAGATTGATACCTGTGCGGTATGCCATACCGAATTAGACGAAATTGAAGGCAGAATTAAACCTATTGAATTACCGGTTATACCCGGTCATCAGATAGTCGGAAGGATAATTGAAACGGGTAAAGATGTAAAAAAACTGCAAAAAGGAGACAGGGTAGGTATCGGCTGGATCAATTCGGCATGCGGCAAATGCGAATACTGTAAAAACGGTTATGAAAATTTATGTTCTGAGTTTGTTTCAACGGGTAAAGATGTGGACGGCGGTTACGCCGAATATACAAAAATAAATGAGAATTATGCCGCTTTAATTCCTGAAAATTTTACCGACGAAGAAGCTTCACCTTTGCTTTGTGCCGGCGCAGTAGGATACAGGGCTTTGAAATTAACAAATATTGAAGATAAAATGAATTTAGGTTTTCTCGGGTTTGGAGCTTCAAACCATTTAGTTTTGCAGATAGCAAAAGCTATTTATCCAAATTCAAAGTTTTTTGTGTTTGCAAGATCTGAAAATGAGAGAAAATTTGCTAAAGAGCTTGGCGCATACTGGTGCGGCGATATTACCGAAACACCTGTTGAAAAGTTAAATGCAATTATAGATACGACGCCTGTTTGGATGCCTGTCGTAGAAGTATTGAAAAATTTAAAGCCTAATGGACGGCTTGTTATAAATAATATAAGAAAAGAAGATTTTGATAAAGATTATCTTATAAATATAAATTATTCAAGGGATTTATGGATGGAAAAAGAGATAAAATCGGTTGCGAATGTTACATTTAACGACATAAAAGAGGTGTTAAGTATCGCATCTAAGTATAATATCAAGCCTGAATATCAAATATATGGTCTTTTAGACGCCAATAAAGCTATAACAGATATAAAAGAAAAAAGAATTAAAGGGGCAAAAGTCTTGAAGATATCTTAAAAAAAGATTATTCCGATAAAAAATATATTAAAAACTATATTAGAAACAGAGCTTAGTGAATTAAAAAATAAAATTTAGTTTGTTCAAATTCTTGATAAAAAACAAAAAATTATGTTTTAACATAAATTAACATTATTTAAAAAACAGATTGACACAAAATATTGAACGGTCTCAACGGTCTCTATTGAACACTCTCTTTTTAAATCATAACCCCGGTTTTTTTGGCTACTTCGTAAATATAATTATTTTTATTAAGTTTTGTATCGTTAATAATAATGTCTATTTTTCTTTCACCTAATGTTTTTTGTAAGATAGTCCAGTATTTTGATTCTAAATTAAAAAGCTCTGTAGAATTTATATCTAAATCTGTTTCAATATATATATCTATATCTCCGCCCTTCTCAATATCATTTACTCTTGAACCGAATATATAGATTTTAGCGTTGATGCCAAAATAAGACAATGCCAGGTTTTTTATTATTTCAATAGTTTTTTTATCTAATCTCATGGTTTATTTAACCCACTACTTATTTTATTAATGATTTCTTGTTTATGATTTTATAAATTTTATGAATTTAATATTTTTTTAATATTTAAGGTTTTTAAGTTTTAATTTAATTTAATTTTGGCGTTTTATAGTCTGATATATCAATTCCGTAAGGTATTATTATATTTTTTTCAGTATAGTTTTTTATTTCGGCATATATATTGTAAATATTATAAATATGATTAAATCCCGCATTTAAAGCATCAATTCGTTTTGATAAATCTTCAGGATACTCGTGAGTAAAAGAATTGCGTATTTTTCTTAAATCTAACCATTCATCGGCGCTGCTAATAATTTTATATTTTTCAAGTTTGTTTAAAACATCAATAAACGGCATATAGTAAGGATTAACGTCATTTTCTTTTAAATTATCTAATATTAACCGAAAAAGTTTTTCTCCCATAATATCTTGCAATTTAATAAATCTAAAAATGAAAGCATCTATAAATACTAAATCGTAACCTGTAAGTTTATCGTATTTTTCAATTGCTAACGGCATAAACAGGTCTATTTTAGATATAATACATAAACAGGTCTATTTTAGATATAATAAAAGATAATTGAACAATATTACCGTTACATTCTTTAAAAGTATTTAAAAGCTTTAAAATACTTATATTTTTATTATAATCTTTTTCCATAAGTTATTAAAACCACATATTTTTATATTGCAAATAGTAAATATTTTGATAATTATTTTTAAAAATAACAAAATTATAATTATATTATAGCACAAAAATAAACATACTCTATATAATATGAGCTTTTCTATTGCATTAGCAGTTTTATTATCAGTCTTAGCCCAACTTCACCACTCTAACTCTCCGGCATCCTATATTTTCTCTGAAATTTACGGATTTATTATCAGTCTTAGCCCAACTTCACCACTCTAACCCTAAAAATTCATAAAATACCCCTAAATCAACCAATAATAAACGAACTTATGCGGGTTTGCGGGTGTTTTTATCTGAATTATGTTTGCAGTCCCCCATAGATATATTGTTTACTTGACATAAGATATTCATATGACATAATAATTATATTTATTAATTACTGTTGATTAATAATATTTTCATTTATTATCTCCTGCATTGTATATCTCATAATTTTATTTCAAATTTTTATTTAAAAATATCGTGTAGTCCCCATAGAAAAAATGAGATATAGGAATATCAAGGGTTTTTGGACTTTAGTGGTGAAGTTGGGTTAAGAAAATTTAATTTTTTCAATAAAAGATTAAGTAAAATTAATGGTAAATGGATAAGAAATGGCGTTTATACCAGTTTTTTTGTAGGACAATTATTTATTGGGACTTTATCTATTTCTTTAATTTTAGGATTAATAAAACATAAAGAAAATAATGTTTTGTTTTTCTATGTGCCGTTAATAACAAGTATTGTTTGCTATACTATTATTTATTATTATTTAAGTTATCATGGCATAAATTTAATAAAAAGTTTGTTATGAAAATTAAAATATGGATTATAATAGACCCCCATAAAAACTATAATTCAGAAAATATTATTCGTGTGTTTAAACCATATCTTTCAAGCGACATTCGCCAATTCTTTATACTTAGAACTTTATTTTTCTTCTCGTATAAGGATTTTGCTTAACAACTTTAAAACCGATTTCTTTTGCTCCGTGAATGTTTTTATTGCCTGCCAGCGAAAATCCATATAACGGTGTGCAAGTCTATTTCTTTGAATCGCCAATTTTGATAATACATTTTGCTCTTCTTCTTCAAAACCGAATATTTTAGAGCATTTTTTTATGGCATTCGCATAATTTTCGGCAGAAATTCCTTCTTGTGTAATTACTGTCCCGCATAATTCAATAAATGCCGTAAGGATATTTTCCACGGTTCTATCTATTAATTTCTGTAATTTCTTGTCTTTTTGATAATCTACCCATGTTTTATTTTCGTAATCGGTTTCAAATTCTTTTATCTCTTCAAGAATAAAATTCAATGTTTCTATAATTCTACCCTTTGCATATGTAAACTCAGGCATTTATGATGTCCTTTAATTTATTTTTTGCAATTTCTATCATCCATTTTTCTCCAAAAATACTAAAATCTTCCATTTGGAAAATGGTCTCATTTTTTAAAGAGATGTATCTATCAAAATCCTCAATATACAGGGGTTTGCCCAAAACTATTATATTATAGTACAACAACGGTTTTCTAAAATCATAATAAACTGGAATGACATTTACATCGGAACTAACGATTCCAGATAATTCAAGTGAAATATCTGTTATTTTTAAAAAAACATCTTCATCCGAAAGTTCGTTATTATTAAAAACTATTCCGATATCTACATCAGAATCTTCCGTAGGAAAACCGCCTGCATGCGAACCAAACAGAAATGCCATTCCGATATTAAACTTTTGCGCGTTTTCCTTAAAGAAATTTTCTAAATGTTTTATTAATTTAATATTTTTTTGTTTTTTGTTCATATGTTTATATATCCCATATATCTATTGCATATATTAACGCATTCATATCGTAGTTATATGTTCATATTTTTTATTTGCATATATTATTTATTGACCTTGGTCATTGTTTATATAATATAAATCCTTTAATGTTAATTTAATATTTATATTATCATTTTATCATATTTTAGCAAATAAATAACAATTTTTGGACGATTATAATTTAATATACTAAATTTATATCAGCAAGAATATTATAAGAATTTAAAGAAATTTCTACTACAGCAAAAAGAGTGAAAATAGCATGGAGAAAAGCAATTGAGAACAACGATGATTTTAATTTTGCGATAGTGTTGCGTTAAATTTACAATAAATTAAATAAAAATCAGTCAACTAACATTTTTTTCAATGTCATTTTTACCGTATTAACAATATCAAAGTTTATTATTCCTAATAATGCAAAAACATTCTCATTCTATTGATTTTTTTAAAGTGAACTGGGAAAAAGTCTTGACTTTTTTATAGTTTTATGTAAAAATGTCGTTATGATAAAGAGAAATATTGAAGAATTTGGGCTTGATGTGTTGGACAAATATAACAAAATGCTTTTTTTTTGTAAGCGGACATAGACAAACAGGTAAGGAAATTACCTTATTATCATTATCATCATAATTATAATAATAATAACAAACTATGTTAAAATAAATAAATAAAACTATTAAATATATATAGCGGAATTATAATAATAATAACAAACTATGTTAAAATAAATAATAAAACTATTAAATATATATTAAATATATATAGCGGAGTTTCCCAAAATTACCGATAGAAAATTTTATTCTGGATGAGCCGTCTAAATGCCGACGGCTTTAAAGCGTACCCGCTCACGCGGGAATGACTTTGATGTATTTTAAAAGTTCACCTGTTAGATGTCATTTTAGTAAGAAAGGATATTTTTCATTGAAGTATTTTTATCAATACGCCTATAATGATAACTGCTCCTACAAGCATACCCCCCACCGCCGTAATAATTTGATATTTTAATTTATATTCAAGTTCTTTAATATCTTTTTTAGTAACTATGTTTTCATTTAAAATACGCGCTATTTCCTCAGCTTGAATCTCAGCTTGTTCATCTGTAAAACCTGCCTGTTTTAATTTTTTTACATATGCCAAAGTATCATAAATTATACTTTCCATATTAATTGTCCTCTTTTTTTAGTTTTGCCATAATATGATTATATTTCTTTTTACAATAAATAGTCAAATAAAAAATGTTTAATGGCAGATAAAACTATATATACTTTTATTTATTTATCAATAATATTTATTAATAAATAATGTCTTTACGTTTTTTTGCTTATTTATTTCAACCTCCGCCTAATTATTACAAAATATTAATAAAAGCTTAATAATTGTAACAAAACTTTAATTAATATTTAATTGTTTTGTAATAATCCTGTAATAACATTTTGTTATAATCTTGTAAATCACAGATAAATGAATACAAGTAGATGTCCTTCTCTATGTGCTTTCTATATTTTAATATTTAACTTTTATATTTTTTATCCATAAAAAATTTCAATTCAAGAAGATAAGTATTGTCGGCTTCGAAAATAACAATTAATAAAAAAAATAAAAAATAATTAAGTTAACAATAGTAATTAACAATAACTTGGAGGAGTTATGAATTGTCAACGCGTAATTAAACAAATGACTGACCGCCTCTCTATTGTCTCAGGGGGGGGGCTTTACCATTATCAAGATAACCCAAAAAAGGAAAGAAACGGCAGCAGATCGTATATTTTAATAAAAAATCAGGAGGGAATAGAAGGAGAAATAGAAGGGGTTAAATCACTTAATAAAAAACAATATGACAGTTTAAATGTAAAAGTAAATAATGTAAATTATTATAAGATAATTTTTAAAAGTCTTTTATTATTTATTATTGCAGGTTTTATGCTTTTATTTAATACAGGGCTTGCAAATGCGGATAGTTCAACTGCTAGTTCAACT
>DAHXMB010000140.1:0-5254 GCA_027365695.1 Candidatus Acididesulfobacter sp.
TTTTAAATTTGCTAATTTTTTAATCTTTTTATTATTTTTCTTATTAGCTGATAGTAATAAATTTTAACAGATTTTTATAATTATTGTAATTGCGGAAGTTCAATTTTAAAAAAGCTGTCTTAATTTATAGGTTCATTATATCTTAAGGAATCTAAGCCCACCCCCGAAGCTAAAAAAGGCGTTAAAGAACCGGCCTCAATTGAAATTGAAAATCAGCGGAGCTCAAATATAACTATCGTCTTAAACGACAAAGGCGACGTAAAGACTTACGCCGTCAAAGATGCTGTTAAAAAAATGGGTTTTGCCTGGGATAAGGACCGCAAAGGCTGGAAAAAAGAGATAAGTCAGGAAGAACTGGAAAAGGTTAAGGAACTCAAAGTAGGGTATGATATAATATAAGATTATGGAAAAAGAAAATATAAAATATATTACCGGATTCGGCGCTTTAAATATTACCGGCGCAGACTGGCATATTTTAGGTAATATTAGAACTGGTAATTGGCCGATAAGCGGCATTGATTATGCTGACACCACAGAACTATTCGGTAATGCCGGATTAGTTTCTTCCGGCGGTTTTTCTAAATACACAGGTGATATTAAGTGCGCGTCTCCCGCAAGAGCTATAGCCGACATGGTATATCATAACATATTTGTTCTTAAACGTTATCCAGACCATGTTATTTTTAATGATTATTTATTGGAAGACGAAGACGTTGTAGAATTTATGAAATATTTTAAGATAATGCTCGAACAAGCTCAAAATAAAGAAAATGATATGCTCTTAAGGTGGAAAAATGAATTTGTTAAATGATAAAGAAATAATCCATTATAACTTAATGGACGCTATAACTAAAAAAATATATCAGAATAATCTTCCGCTTACTCTTAAAGGCGGTACTGCTTTATTATTCGGATATAAACTCGACAGGATGTCGTTGGATCTCGATTTTGACGCAAATAAGCATATAAACCTTGAGTCAGTTATTAAAGAATCTTTTTTATCATTTTACGGAAGTAATAAACTTATTTTAAGCAATATTAATTTAAGAAAAGATACCGATGATGTTAAAAGATATATGATAGATTATAAAAATTCATATAACAACGAAATTTTTAAACTCAAAATAGAAATGTCTTTTAGAAGAAAATTCGATAACGACGAGACAAATATAATAAATAGCAAAAGAATTTTTAAGCTACCATTTTTATTTGATTTTAAAAAAGCGGCTTTTGAAAATAGAACAGCTTCGAGAGATTTACACGATATTATTTTTATTGGCAATAAGTATGCCGCTATCCTTAATCAGGCGCAAATTGATTTTATTAAAAATATGTATAAAAACATTAACAATATAATAGACAGATATTCTGAAGCATATAAAGAAGATACAATCTTAAAAGACAGATTTGAGGAAGATATTATAATGCTTGAGCAGATTGCTACAAATAAATTTAATAGAAAGGAAAAAGGATTACCAAATCAAGAATCTCAGTCTCCTAAGCCCGACGACTTCTCTAATGATTTTCAAAATAGAATAAATAAAGGCAAAGGCTGGGATAGGTAAGGTATAAAATTATGGAAACTTTAAAAAGCACGTCTATTTGCATTAAAAAAATACTTGAAACTTCGCAGGAAGAGTTTTATAAAAAAAACGGGCTTGATTTAAACGCCGCTAAATACTATAGCAAAGAATATAATGCATTTACTTGCATAAGAAACTTCCTTGACGATTTTTATCACTATAAAGATAATAGACAGTCTATAATTAACGAAGAACCGAATCCAACAGGAAATAATCATTTCGACGCATTTTTAGCCGCTCTCTGCGAATATTTAGCTTATCACTATAATCTTAAGCTTCCGGACTGGGCTTTAATGCAAAACCGGTTTTTAAAAAAATGGTGGTTCCCTAATAATTATAATTTTATGATTCCTACATGCTTAATGCAGTCTCCGGCTTCTTTTAAGCGCAGAGGTATTTTTATAGACGATTCTTTTTTTCAGAGGGTATAATGACTAAGGAAACGATAATTAAAGCTTTTAAAAGACTGTCAGATTTATTAGCTAAACAAGAAAAGCAAGCGGAAATCTATATTGTAGGCGGCGCAGCGATGATATTAGCATATAACGCAAGAACTACTACGAAGGATATAGACGCTATCTTTACGAATAAAGATATTATCTATAAAATTTCAAAGCAGGTTGCGGATGAAATGGGACTTGAAGAATACTGGATTAACGATGCGGCTAAAAGTTTTATACCTGCAAAAAAAGATGATAATTCTATCCCGATAATCGATGAAAAAAATTTAAAGGTTATGGCAGCGTCGGAAGAATATATGCTTGCAATGAAACTACTTGCTTCAAGAATGGAAGATAAGCCCGATATCGAATTCTTATTAAATAAACTCAATATCAAGTCTGCCGAAGACGCTCTTTATGTCGTTAGAGATTTATATCCGGATAAATTAATTCAACCCAAAACACAATATGTATTGGAAGAAATATTCTCACAAAAAGTAGAAAAAAATATCTCACAGCCCGACGCCTTTTCCAAGGATCTCCAAAACAGAATAAGTAAAGGCAAAGGCTGGGACAGGTAGTCGGCCTTTAAGCTTTTGGTTCTTCCCTTTTCCAATATAATAAAAAAGCCCGCACAAGCGGGCTTTTCTGGTCTTTGGTCTTTAGCTTTTGGATTTAATTCCCTGTCGTAAATCTCCAAATGTAATTCTTTTTAAGGTGCTGCTTTAAATTTCCCATAATTCCGGTAGTGAGCTCCGCCGTGTATTCGGTATTCGGCCTAAGAGGAACGAGCGGCGTAAAGGTTGCAATATAGTTGGTTAAGGAATTCGGATTGTAATAAACTTTACCCGGCACTTTACGGCCGTCCGGACCGATTAATAAAAACGTGCTGCGGTTAAAAGATAAAGAATTAAGCGCTTCGTTAAAAGAAGCTTTCACAACGACGTTTGTGGGAACGTTCACGGCGCCGTTTGCGGGACTTACTAAACTGATTTTAACGGGATAAAAAACGCCGGCGGGGATAATTCCAAGAACTCTGTCCGGAGCGCAGCCGGACATTGCCGGCATAGCAACAAGGATTAAAGCGAATAAAAGCAGTAAATAGATTTTCTTTTTTTTCATAATGACCTCCTGGGTTAATTTAAAATAATTTTAACATAATTTAAAATTATTTTCTCCACTCGCCAATCCCGTCCCACTCAATAGTCAAATAATCGCTTATAACATTACGCCTAAAATAATCATCAGTCGAATTTACTATGCTATAAAATACATTTTGCATAGTTTTTAAATCGTTAGGCTGTATCTGCCGTGCAAATTGCCTTATTACTTCATATGCAATATTTACATCAGGATACTTCTTTTCCCATTCGCTGAAAAAAGGAGGTCTATCACCGCTAAGTTCTGCTTGTCTTACTGCCTCCCTATATTCAGTTTCAATTTCAACAAAAAAATCAATTGCTTCGTCTAACTTTTTTCTCGTTACTACACCACCACTATAAATAAACATAATAAGTGCCTCCTTTCTTAAATTTATAAATTATTGATTAAATCCCTTTTAATTTTCTCTCAACAATATGTTTCTCCGGTTCTTCAGGTTCTTGTTTCTCTGTATTCGCCGATTTTATTTCTTCGACTTTATCTGCGACTTCAGTATTATCAAGTATTTTTTGACTTTCATTATTTTTGTTCTCTGATTTTGGTATAACAAGCCTGTTAGAACTAATTAAGCCTTCATTAATTTTGTTATATGTTTGGTGAATAATATAAATATGCATAAAATAAGGTATATTAACCAATTTAACAATTGCTTCTAAATCAGGCCAATTCAAGATTTGAGACGGCAAAAATAACTTTTTTTCGACCACTTGGGTTGATTTTGAATGTGTATATTTTTCATCTGTCACAGAATCACTTGCGCTTGTACGTTCTACCTCTTGCGATCCAATTTGTCTGCTAACATATTCAGCCTCATCATTATTATTGACTCTTAAATATATCGCGCTATTACAACTATTCATCATATTCATAGTTAAATCATGCCCATACACAAATTCAGTTTTAGCTTTATCTTGAATTCCAACAATAACAGAAGCGTTTTTCGAGCGCCCCTTATCAAGCAAATCCATTATACCAGGTGTTTTATCAAAATTCGAAAGTTCGTCGAATAAAAACAAAGTCGGCGTATTCTCACCGTCTGGAGCAGATAGGAATTTCTTAATTAACAGCTCCATAAAAATTTTCATTATAGGTTTAACGAATATCTCTGAATTTTTATCTAAATTGAAAAATATCCTAGTTTTTCTTTTCTTTAAAAAATCCTTCGTTATATTAAAAGTTTTCATTCCTTCTTTGTCAGGCTTCGAGGGCATAATAGTAAAAGCTTTTAAATAGCGTGAGATTTCGGTCATCATCGACTTCACTTCGTCCGACTGCAGCGGAGTTATAGCCATAATGCACTGTTTTTCTACTTCAGGATCAGACTTGAATAGCTTTAATAAATCTTCAGGCGTTTTACTTGCAAGCCTGATCAAGTTTTCATTAGTACCTAAATTTTTCATTTTTAGATACATAATCATTGCTTCAAGAATATGCCTCGCATTTGTTATAAAAAAACCGTTCGGGTTACTCGTATCTGATTCCGGAATGAGTACTTCGGCAAGCGTTGCGGCGTCCGCTTTATTTTCAATTTCGTCTAATATATTCCATGCGGGACATCTGTCGTCCGCTGGATTAAAAATTATATCGTATTTAGGATTATAAAAGACCGGTACGAAGTCTTTTTTGCTGTCATAGATAATAGCGTTGTAATCCAATCTATTGTAACTATCGAAAAGTATTTTTGAAATAATCTGCGTCTTACCTGAACCAGTAGCTCCTAACACAAGAATATTTCTATAAATAATTTTCATAGTCAGCGGCACATCTCCAATAGTACAAAACACATCGTTATAATCAACCGTTTTTTTGTACTTTTTAACACTCTCCATGGTAGAGCCTCGTATGATTTTTTCGTTTTTATTTTCATTAACCGGATCGCCGGAACTGTTCTTTAGAACTAAATAAACAGCAGGTATTAGCAATAAATCGACAAGCAGAGAATATAACAACGGGGTTTTAAAATTTAAATCTTTTAACACTAATCCCCAATTGATTTCTTTTAAAGGATAATGTTCTTTAACTAATGTTTTTAGAACCGTATAGATTTTATAATTAACTTTATACAGCATA
>DAHXMB010000147.1:0-15703 GCA_027365695.1 Candidatus Acididesulfobacter sp.
ATTATTTTATATTTTCGTATGTCAATATTGACTGAATTAACTAAAGATGGCAGTTAGAAATAAAGATTACAAAAGAATAGAAATAATAGATACAGCCTATACTCTGATGCTTGAAAAAGGCTATGAAGATATGGGTATACAGGATATTATAAATAATATTAATGCAACGAAGGGCTGTATCTATTATCTCTATTCTTTTATAATCTTTATTTTTAACTGCCATTTTTAGTTAATTCAGTCAAATTGACATACGATAATATAATAATATATTCAAATCACACATTTTAAAATTTTATACCAAATTGTTATTTGATATAAAATTTCGCATTTGTTTTTAATACTATATTATTTGCTGAAATTTGAAATACAAATAGCCGACTGATGCAATATTACTATAATATATATTATAGTGTAGTTAAAAAGTCAACGGTTGATAGCCTTCTGCCATAATTTGTGCAATTGCCTGACCTGCATGAACCAATTCAACTTTTTTATCAATCAAAATTTGACTGACCCCATAACCATCGGCAACTGCTACGCATGCCTGCGGCACTATATTGTTATTTAAAACTTGCTCATAAGCTTCTATGATTTCTTTGTCTTCTGTTTTAGCAATAAAATCTTCCCCCGGTCCAAAAAAAATTAATTTTACATCTTCAAACGCTCCGCTGCTTTTCGTTCTCCAAGCAACATTAAGACCAAGTTTAACTTTAACGGGATTATCGTTTCCCGATAAAATAATAATCAATGCTTTTGCTTTCGCCATTGTAATGCCTCCTTTTTAATTTTAGTGTTAAATTTTTATTTATATAAAAACCATAATGCAAATTAAGCCAAATATGTTATTTATTTTATTTCATTTTAATACGAATATAATGAATTTATTAAAAATATAAAATGTTTTATTTAATTTTTAAAACAATAAAACTATTATATTCAATATTTGTACCGTTTATACCATTTATACTTCAGTTACTTGAATGGCAACTTGAATACCGACTGGTTTGTATTTTATTATATATAAAAAAAATTGTCAACACATAATTAATTTATGTCAATTTAGTAACTATCTACTTACCCAACTATTACCCTTAATTTTAAATCTCCACGGCAAGAAAGCATGTTCTTCTGCATAGTCAACGCCTATTCTTGCCGTTTCTATTATATCTTTATTAGAAATATTTAAACTTCTGTCTTCCAGCCATATTTCAAGTTTATTATTATGTTTATCGTCATTATTGCTTATATTTTTATCATTAATATTTAATTTATTAAAATTATCATAACTGTTTACATCTATTTTCGCTTCTTCATTATCGAATATAGCAATACCGTTATGCCTTAAATCAATTCCTAATGCAATTGTTAAAAGCCCGGGTCCTGATGTAATTCTATTTGTTATAATATTATTTACTCCTTTGATTTCGCCGTATAAATTTTTTTCCGATTCCGACGCGATTTTATTTATAATACTATTTGTTTTTAATCTTTTGCTAATAGATAAATCACCTTTAGATTTTAATCTCCTCATTTTTCTTTGCATCATTATGTCAATGCCTATTTCTGGCTCTATCGCTCTTATTAGAACGGCGTTTGCCGTATTTTCTTTACCTGTCACAACATTAAATAAATAATACATTCCGTAACAAAAGTAAACATAAGCGTTTCCGCCTTCTTTGTATAAATTTTCATTTCTTTTGGTTCTGCGATTATTGTAACCATGAGACGCTTTATCCTGAGCTCCAAGATACGCTTCAACTTCAACTATTTTTTCCGCCTGATATACCTTCTCCGTCAATATTTGTCAATAAATACTTCCCTAATAATTCCTTAGCTACCTGCAATGTATCTTCTCTGACGAAAAATGATTTTTGAAGTTTTGGGTATCCCATATTCCATAGGTTAAAAAGGTTAAAAGTTTAAACTATTAATAAAAAATTTATAAAATAGCCGGCTATATATCTATATCTATATATATTAATATATTAGCAAAACTTAAACCATTTTTAAAATTTCTTGTTGAAAGCTACGTATATTAATAATATATTAGCATATATTTTATAATAATCGGCTGTGCTGTCTATATCCCGATTTATTAAATAATATAATTAATTAGACAGACAAAATATAATGTTAATTACCGATAATTGCCGATAGAAAATTATTTTTCTGGATGAGCCGTCTAAATGCCGACGGCTTTAAAGCGTACCTGCTCACGCAGGAATGACTTTGCGGGTATTTAAGTTTTCACCCAACGGGTGTCATTCCCGCGTAAGCGGGAATCTAATGTTCTATATAACTTTAAAGCTATTTTAACAATCTCTATCGGCAATTTTGGGAATTAAAAAGAGGCTTTTAATAATTTCAGCGCCTCTTTTTCGCCTAATACAACAGGATTGTTTAAAGCTGCAAAATTCATAGTCGTGAAAGCTTCTTTTGCAATTTTTTCTAATTTATCTTCGCCGACTCCTAAATCTTTAAGTTTTACATTTAAGCCAACATCCGAAAGCATTTTTTTAACGGTTTCTATCAATTCGTAAGCCATATCTTCTTCAGTTTTATTTCCTTTAATTTTTCCAAATATATGAGCGACTTTAGCATATTTTTCTCTGCAAGTTTTATCTTTAATATTTAGTTTCATAGATTCAATAATCAAAGCCGCTAAACCTGCTCCATGGGCAATGTTTGGAAAATTACCCGACACTGGATGTTCAAGTGCATGTATTATGCCGACGCCTGCAGAATCAATCGCCAATCCTGCTAACGCGGAAGCCATTGCCATATCTGACCTTGCCTTAATATTTTCAGGTTCATTGTAGGCTGCAATAAAGCTTTCTCTTAGCAAGGCAAATGTCTTTTCACAATAACTGTCGGCGATTGGATTGCTTATTTTTCCCGTATATGCTTCTAAAGCATGAACAAAAACATCAAAGCCCGTCGTTGCTGTAACATATTGAGGCATCGATTCCATAATAATAGGGTCTATAATAGCTTCTTTAGGATACATACATTCATATCCAAATCCCGGTTTTTCTCCTGTTTCAGTATTTGTCATAACTGAAAATCTATTAACTTCGGATCCTGTTCCTGAAGTAGAAACTATCGTTATAATCGGTAATGCTCCTTCCGGTTGGATTTTTAAGTAATCCCAGACAGGTATATTGCCTTTTGCCGCAACGGCAATAGCTTTAGATGAATCAAGAGGACTTCCTCCTCCAAGACCAATTATTAAATCAATATTGTTTTGTTTGGCAATTTTTGCCGCAGCATCAATCTCATCTATGGTAGGATTTGGAGTAATATCGGAAAATACGATAGAATTTACGCCTTCGTCTTTTAGAATTTTTACAAGTTTATCTAATACGCCTGATTTTTGCATTGATGATTTTCCCGTTACAATTAATGCGTGCGTGCCGTATTTTTTTGCAATTTTACCTGCATCCTGCAATGAATCTATCCCGAAATGAATTTTTACCGGATTAAAAAAATCAAAAGACATAAGCTTATCTCCTTATATATATAATAGTTAATTAAAATTTCTTCATTCTTCATTTAAAAATTGTCATAAAATAATTAAAAAACATCATTTGTATATTTATGTATATTTATTATTTAACTAAAAAATATGAATAAAATAAATTATATTAATTTATATAGCTTATTTGATATAAGATATTGCAAACATTAAAAATCCTAATGTTATAATTATCCAACCCTGATACAGCCTAAGAGTTCTTGACTTAAGCAATTTAGATATATGCACGCCGAGCTGAGAACCTATTACCGCTCCAATCATTAAAGGGATTAAATATATTATTGTGTTAGACGAAAATCTCATATATGCCAGATGAATAAATCCGCCGACAATAGATGTTAAAATCATGGCTAATATAACGGTAGAAAATGCAATTCTAGGGGGGATCTGTTCAACCGCCGTTAAAAATGTTCCCGTTATACCGCCTATGCCTATACCTATAAATCCGGAAATAAACCCTGCGATTAAAGAAAAAAAATTAATAACAACCGGTTTTTTAATATAATAATCAAATATATTGCCTGTTCTGTCAATCCTTTTTCTTTTTATATCACTGTTTATATGTATATGTTTTAGATAAATAATAATTGACCGTAGTTTAAAATTTCTATCCCTGCCGCTGCCGCTTAAAGTTTTAATATTCTCATTGCTGCTTTCCTTATTGTTAATTTCTTTATTTTTTTTTATATTGAAAGAATTAGCGCTATTATCAATTTTAACTTTATTTAAATCAATTTCATTTTCTGCCTTTTTTGTCTGAATATTTGTAGCTATTAATGAAAATATACCTATAATAACAACTATTAAAGAAAAAATTCCTTTAAATTCGTCGGTTTTTATATATTTGCTTAAAATTGAACCTGCAATAACTCCGGGTACGGCAAAAAGAACTATCATTAAATACAATTTAAAATCTATTATTTTTTCTTTAATAAATTTAAAAGACCCCCCTGATGAGCTTGCCAAAATTGTAAAAAGACTTAATCCGCTTGCTTTTACCGGAGATAAATGCATATATAAAAGAAAAAAAGGTACGAGAAGAATGCCTCCTCCTATTCCTATAACGTTACCCACAATGCCGACTGAAATTGATGTAAAAAACAAAATCACTATAATAAATATAATACTCGTCATTGCTCAATATACTCCTTTGTATTTAGTATTTATTGTATCATTTTCATATTACTTCTTCAAATGATGCTAAATTCATTAATCCTGCAATCCCAAAATTGCCGATAGAAAATTATTTTTCTAATTTTTCTAGATGAGCCGTCTAAATGCCGACGGCTTTAAAGCGTACCCGCTTGCGCGGGAATGATTTTGCGAAGATTTATCGTTTCACCCGTTGGGTGTCATTCCTGCGCAGGCAGGAATTCAGTATTTATATAACTTTAAGGCACTTTTAATAATCTCTATCGGCAATTTTGGGTATTACATTATTATTTTATGGAATCTAAATACGCAAAATATTATGACCGCTATATACATTATGACACATAAATAAATCTGATGAAGCAACAGTATGTGGATGTCTTTCATGGTATGCAGTTAAGAAATAATTACATGTTAATTGCATATATTAAAAATAAATAAGCTGTCGTTCATAAAGTTATAAACGACAGCTTTAAACAAAGTGTTGAAACTCGATAATAATTTGTACAGACCTTTTTAGATATAGTTATATATAAACTTATTTTAAAATTATTGCTTTGAACGGATTTGCATAAAATAAAATAAATGTAATTAATAACGCATACAATGCTAATGATTCCATAATTGCCATACCTGTAATCATCCATACGACAAGCTTCTTTTCCATAGCAGGATTTCTACCCATAGATTCCAACGCGCCCCTGACGGCACTTCCCATGCCGACGCCGGCACCTATAACACCTAATCCGATAGCTAAACCGCCGCCAAGCGCTGAAAGCCCAAAGAACAAGCTCTTAGACATAATATCTGCATGCGAAGCGACTATTGTATGTACTGATGTATGTACTGTATGTGCTGGTCCAGCCATATTATGAGCTGCTATATTCGCTGCGAAAACCTTAGCGCTTTCAAACAATATAATTGCGAAAGCTGCTAAAAAAGAAAAAATTTTAAACATTTCCCCTCCAATATAATATTATTTTAAAAATTAATTTATTATCTTATCTATTTATTTTATTGTTATTGAATTTAGAGCGCATTCTCTTCCTCTACCATTTCTTCCGATTCAAGGGAAAGCGCTATATAAATTATAGCGAGAAGATAAAAAACAAACGCCTGCATAAAATCGGTAAAAATTTGCATATACATCATTATAGCCGGAACAACCCACGGTAGCAGAAACAATAAAACCGTTACCATAAATCCTTCCGCAAATATATTTGCAAATAGTCGCAATGCATGGGAAAAAGGTCTTGAAAGCGCAGACATAACTTCTATTATTATCATTATCGGAGCCAATACTATTAATGGACCTAAAAATTTCTTCAGATATTTAAACCCATGTTTTTTTGCACCCATAAAATGAGATAAAATAAACACTATCAAAGCTAATGCAGCGGTTGTATCAATTGTTTCCGTAGGAGACGTAAATCCCGGAATACTCCCTATCAAATTAGAAAATAATATAAAGACGGCAAAAGAAGCAATTAAAGGCAGATATATTGCGCCTTCGTCGCCAATAATTTCTTTAAGAAAATATTCCGTCATTATTATAATAAGCTCGATAAAACTTTGAGCCGCACCCGGAACAACTTTTAAATTTTTTCCAATAATGAACGAAAGAGAAAGAACTATTATCATTGTAATAATAGTCATAGTCCAGTAAATTGGAATTCCGGGAATATTAATTAATATCGGTGCTTCTAACATATATCAAAACCTCATAAATTTATTTAATATAATTTAATAATCTTAATAATGATTATAAAATTAATATTTCAATTAACATAATAACTTATTTAATGCATAAACTTAAATACTAAATATTTACAGACAATTTAACCAAAAAAACTTTTACATTATCATCCTAAATATAAAATTAATGCAGATATTACATAATTATGAATATTATTATTTAATTAATAAATCAGACCAAAATATCCATGCCCATAAAATTGAAAAAGGCATAATTGTAAAACCGATAGATACGCCGATGAAATTATAACGAATTAATTTATATGTTATTATAAAAAAAAAAGCGGTTAAGAACAAGTTTTTTATTAAATTAATAATTGCTAAAACAGGATTTAAATTTTTTATGTGTTTGGAAATATATAAACTCATATCAATGTAAAAAGCAAAAGCAATTATGAAACCAATAAATATACTTAACGTAAAATTCATACCATTAAATATAATTACCGTAAATAAACCTGCTATAAAAAAAATAGCTAAACCGATTGTAAAAGGAATATTAATAAGCGGTGATATATTTTGATAATTTTCATACTTTAGTATTAAGTTCTTTTTTAATTTGTTTATAAATTTCATAAATTCCCGCACTAAATCCTATTATTGTAAAAATAATCACAAAAAGATAAATATATCCTGTATATTTATCCAAATAATATCCTATAATAAACCCTATAATAGAAGAAATTATAACATTCAAACCGAGAGAACTCATTCTTGTTATTTGTTTTATAAATTCTTTATCCATATTGCATTTATTAATAATTAAATTATATAATTTTTATAAATGATAATTTATTGCAAAATAGGCATTTACTTATTTTAAAGTAAATGCCTATAAAATTTTACCTGCAAAATTTTAATTGATAATATTTAAATAATTTAAATCAACTTTTTTTTGTCAAAACCTTTGATTTAGATTTTTTAACTTTTAATTTTACGGTTGAAGCCGCAGGTTTTCCCCATGGCAATGATGCCGGCGGAGTCCATTTTTTATGCTCTTTTGCAAGATGCAGGTTGTAAGCGATAATATTTAAAGAATCTAAATATTTAACGACTTCTTTTCCTTCAGCTGTTGTAATAGGGCATCCGTTAACTACTTTCATCTGATGAAGAACAAGATTTTTAAACGGACCGTACGCTTTACCGTTATATCTTTCAACCCTGTTTAGCGTATGGCAAAGAACGCATTTATCATGCAATAATCCAAATCCTTTTTTTACGGGCCAAGGGTACACAATAGGCGGTACATATTTAGATCCGCTGAGATTCATCGTCTGGTAAATTATTCTATTTGTACCTCTTGCCGCTATTTTCATATACCCCATTAAAGGAACATTAAAAGCAACTAACAATCCGCCGGCTATAAGAAAGAATTGGGGTATTTTTGAAATATTTCCAAATTTAAAATTAGGCGTTAAATCTTTCAGATAATATCCTAGAACTAAAAAACCAGTCAAAAACAATCCTGCAAGCGCAAGATATTTTACAGGCTGCATATTACCTAAAACACCCATCGAAAGAGGTAGATCGCCAAATATCAACGATATAATAGCGACTATTATTAAAAATCCTATCAATCCGACAGATATTGTGGGCTTGCTTTTATCTCTTCCGTTTATTAATTTCCACAGCATATAAATAAAATTTAAAATCAATGCGGCGCCGAATGATTCTAAAAAGTCATACATTATCCACTGGTATTTTCCGAGCATTATTCTATTAAATCCTGTACTGGAGGTAGCCCTGAAATGTTTAAACCAGGCGAAGTACACTATTGGGTAAGCAATAAGAAACATAACGGTTATAATACTTGCGAAAGAACCCATCCAGTCGTAAAATTCTTTATCTTCTTTTTTTGAAGACGCGATATATCTGACGGCTGCATAAATTGCGAGTATAGCGCCCGCAAGAACAAACAGCTGAATATTTTTTTCAATAACTAATAATATTGACATCGGTGTTCTTATCGCAGTCGGCGGAGTCGGACCTATTGTATAACTTTCCGTTATCGTATAAAAAATATCCGACAAAAACCCAAAGACAAATGCTATTATCCCGATAAAAACATTCCACCCTTGATGTCTTGTATTAGCTCTGGAATCAAATCCTGCATAATATATAGCTCCTAAAATTAAAAATATTAAGAGCGAATCCATAGAATAACCTATAACTCCCGGCTGGAGTTTATTCATTAATATCCAGAAGTTTGGTATGCCGTTTCTTAACAGGCTTAAAAAATAAAAATAAACAATCGTCTGAATTGTTCCAATTATTAATGAAATAAGAATTAAAGGCTTTGCCAGCCTAAAATACCTATCCTCTTTTTTAAATATCCCTATATAATGAGATATAAATGCGATTGCCATAAATCCTAAAGCTAATCGATTTATAAAAAGATTAAATATATCTATAGTTCCTAAATTCATCTTAATTTACTCCTATTAAGTAATAATTGTTATTAGCGACTTCATAATTAATATTTAATAATAAATTAATCAGGTTTATTTTTAAAATCAATAATCTTTAATCTGTGTTCAAATTTACCCGATATATTATTTATTATTTATTAGTAAAATGTTAAACTGTCGCCGGCGCCTTAGGTTCTCCGCCGATTAATGTTAAATAAACTAACAAAAGGAGAAACAATATTCCCAGAACAGTTGCCGCCGGTCTCTTAAACGGACTTCTTTCCTTTGTCCTGTCAATAAACGGAAGAGCAAATAGTATTGCAAAACCGATTGAAGGAATAAGAAATGTTGAAAATATAATAAGTCCGTGACCGGGGAAAAATTTCAGCAATTCTTCATTTGCAAGAAAATACCAGTCTGCCTCAGGAGCGAAATGAACGGCTAACGGTCTGTACATAGGTCCGATATAAGCGCCTACATACACTGCTAAAAGATATACAACAGCAAAAACAAATATTGCAACAATCATATCTTTATAAAATTGGTCAGGAAAAAACGGCACAGTTCCGTCCGGATGCTGCCATTTTTTTTCATCGTCGTCGCTCAGTTTGCTATTTTTGTATTCTAAAGCCATACCCTGATGACCTGTTTTTCTTATTAAAAATAAATGTATAGGTATAAACATTATTACTACGATTGGCAATAACCATACGTGCACCGCAAAAATATGCTGCATTGTTAAAACACTTGTTTCTGTGCCTCCTTTTACTATAATTCTTAAAAATCCCCCGATAAACGGCGTATGTGAAGCGACATTGTCAAGAACGTTTATAGTCCACCATGAGTTTTCATTTCCTACAAGCATATATCCTGTCAAACCTAAAACTACGACTACGGAAAATAAAACCATACCCACAATCCATTGCAATTCTCTAGGTTTTTTATAAGCTCCGGAAAAGTACACCCTTGCCATATGAACAAGTATAATAAATATCATCGTAAAGGCGCCCCAGAGATGAATGCCTAACAATATATTTCCAAGAATAACATGATTTTTTATAAAATAAGTTGCATTTCTTGCTACCGGAAAATAAGGCACGTAATAAAATAATAGAAATATGCCTGTTACTACCTGTACGGTAAAAAGGAAAGCAAGTACGCTTCCAAGTGTGTATGCCCAGCCTCCGCGTCTCGGTATCCTCTCACCGTTAAATTCTTCTATAACTTTGGTTAGACCGATTCTTTCATCAAACCAGTTTTGAATTTGTTTAAACATCATATCCCCCTGTCTTTTGGATTGTCTTTAAACTTATTTTGAATGTAAACAATATTTCCTTCCATTTTATGAACCCACTGATAAAGAGGTCTTGGCGGAGGTCCGCCGACTACCTTTCCTGTTGCGTTAAACATACCTCCATGGCACGGGCATAGAAATTTTTGTCTTGCAGGTATCCAATGTAAAGGACATCCTAAATGCGTGCACTGATTAGAAAAGAATAGCAAATCTCCGTTAACCTGTTTTACGACGACTACCTGCCTTGGCAATGTATTAACAGACCATCCTTCTTTAACTTTAAAATAGACGGGCACAAATTTTGGAGTTAACGGTTTTAAATTTAAATCACTGGTTTTGCCTAACTTTGTCCAGACAATATCCCTTTTTTTAAACAATGGATTTAAAACTGTTCCAAGAATAGGAACCGCTAATGCGATACCGATAACAGTTGAAATCAATCCAATGACGACCATCATAAAAGTTCGCCTTGAAGGCGATTCTTCCGAGCTTTTTGCCATTTTTAACCCCCCCCCTTTTTTTTTGATTTAAATATAATGAATTTAAAAATTAAGCGATTATGTAGATATTTTATTAAAACGATGTAATAAAATTTTACTACTTAATATTTATTTTTTATCACTATACGAGGTTAAAGTCAATACTTTTTTACAATTTTATTTTTGGCAGCTTGGTCTAAAGCTCAATATTTATACTTTATTAATGTCTATTTCATTTTTTAAATATTTTCCCGTCAATGAATTTTCATTCAGTATTATTTCGTAAGGATTTCCTTCTGCAACTACATAGCCGCCGCAGTCTCCCCCTTCCGGTCCTATATCAATTACATAGTCTGCGCATTTTATTACATCCATATTATGTTCAATTACAACAACGGTATTTCCTGAATCAACTAATAAATTAATAATTTTTAATAATTTTTTTATATCTTCAAAATGTAATCCTGTTGTAGGTTCGTCTAAAATATAAAGTGTTTTAAACTCATTCGGTCTTGACAGTTCTTTTGACAATTTTATTCTTTGGGCTTCCCCTCCCGAAAGAGTCGTCGCAAGCTGTCCTAAAGTAATATAATCCAGTCCCACGTCTATTAAAAATTTTATTTTATGCGCAAGCGGCGGTATGCTCCCGAAAAAATCATAAGCTTCTTTAAAAGTCATATTTAAAATGTCATAAATATTTTTATCTTTATATTTAATCTCAAGCGTTTGGCTGTTATATCTTTTGCCTTTGCAAACATCGCAGGTAACGTAAACATCCGGCATAAATAGCATCTCAATCTTTTTAACTCCGTCTCCGGCGCAGGCTTCGCATCTCCCCCCTTTCACGTTAAAACTGAATCTGCCGGGCTGATATCCTCTTATTTTTGATTCTTTAGTTTCAGTGAATAATGACCTGATTATTGTAAAAATACCTGTATAAGTTGCAGGATTAGACCTCGGCGTTCTGCCGATAGGCGATTGATCAATATCTATTACTCTGTCAATTAGATTTATGTTTTCAATGAAATCAACATTAAATTTTGAAAAATCTTTTATTCCGTTTTTATAATTAAAAATAGCTTCATACAAGGTATCTATAACTAAAGTGCTTTTCCCCGACCCTGAAACTCCGGTAACGCATACTAAATTACCGATAGGAATTGAAACATCTATATTTTTTAAATTGTTTTTTTTAGCTCCCGTAATTTTTATAAAACCTTTATCATGGTTCCTTATTATCGCAGGAATATCTATTTTTAATTTTTTAGTTAAATATTTTCCCGTCAGAGAATCAGGGTTGTTCATTATTTCTTCAGGAGTTCCCGCAGCCACGACATACCCTCCGTTTTTCCCCGCCCCTGGCCCCATATCAATAATATAATCGGATTTAAGCATGGCTGTCTCATCATGTTCTACAACTAATACGCTATTGCCTTTATCTCTTAAATCAAATATAGTTTTTAAAAGTCTTTCATTGTCCCGCATATGAAGACCTATGCTGGGTTCGTCTAAAATGTACAGGACGCCCGTAAGTCCAGAACCTATCTGGGTTGCTAATCTTATTCTTTGAGATTCGCCGCCTGATAATGTTGAAGAAGGTCTTGATAAAGTCAGATAATCTAACCCTACATTTACAAGAAAAGACAGCCTTTCGGTAATTTCTCTAACGATTTTGTCTGCTATACCCTGCTCATATTCATTAAGGTCTATATTTTCAAAAAAATGCAGCGCATCTTTTATACTTAAATTTGTAATATCAACAATTGATAAATTATTTATTTTATAGCTTAAAGACTCTTTTTTCAGCCTGAATCCGCTGCATTCGGGACAAGGCTTTTCACTCATAAATTTATAAGGGTCTATAATATAATTAGCTGAACGACTGTTCAAACTCTTTACAAGTATCGGTATAATCCCTTCCCATTCTTTTAAATGAAAAGATTGCTTATCTGAATGTTCATCGTAAAATTCAATTTTTTCGCCGCTTGAACCATATAAAATAATCTGTTTTATATTTTCTTTCAGATTTTCATAAGGCATATTTGAATTAAACTTATAATGCGAAGCTAAACTGTTTATAATATGATTTCTATAAACTGGACTTGAATTTTTTAGTATAGCTATTGCGCCGTCTTTTAAAGATAATTTTTTATCGGGAACAATCAGGTCTTCGTCAAAAAAATGTTTTATAGCCTAATCCTCCGCAAGAAGGACATGCCCCTGCGGGATTATTAAAAGAAAACATAGCAGGCTCGGGTTTTACATAATTTATTCCGCAATCTAAACATACTGAATGTTCGCTCAAGAATAAATCGGTTTCTTTTTCATCTTGAGCTATAAATTTTAGCTTTAAGATTCCGGAGGATAATTTTAAGGCAATTTCAATAGAATTATATAATCTTTGCTTAATTTCATTTTTTATAATAAGCCTGTCCACCACAACGTCTATATCATGTTTTTTATTTTTATCCAGCACAATCTCGTCTTCTAAATTATACTGGATTTTATCTGCATAAATTCTTGAAAATCCATGCTTTAGATATTCTTCAAATTTTGTTTTAAATTCTCCTTTGCGGCTTATAACGACGGGAGATAAAACTATTAATCTGCCGCCGTTGTTTTGATTATTTTGCCGATAATCTAAAATAAAATCTATCATCTGGTCTATGGTTTGAGGCTCAATTTTTTTACCGCATTTGTAGCAATAAGGCGTTCCGATTCTGGCAAAAAGCACTCTCAGATAATCATATAAATCAGTGATTGTGCCGACTGTAGAACGCGGATTTTTACTGACCGATTTTTGTTCAATGGAAATAGTAGGGGATAAACCTTCAATAGAATCAATATCCGGCTTGTCCATCTGCTCCATAAATTGCCGCGCATATGACGACAAAGATTCTAAGTATCTCCGCTGTCCTTCGGCAAATATAGTATCAAAGGCAAGACTCGATTTTCCCGACCCTGATAAACCGGTTATAACAACAAGTTTGTCTTTAGGAATTTCTAAATTAATATTTTTTAGATTATGCTGCCTTGCGCCTTTTATTATTATTTTTCTTTCCATTTCATTCTGTTGTTTGCAATTTTTGAGGCAAGCATTATTGAATAAATCATACTTTTTTCATCGGCAATATTTTTCCCTGCAATATCATAAGCCGTTCCGTGTACGGGTGATGTTCTGACAATCGGCAGTCCCGCCGTTACATTTACTCCGTAGTTGAAAGATAAAAGTTTAAAAGGTATTAATGCCTGATCATGATACATAGATACTACAATATCAAAATCTTTATATCTTTTTGCATAAAAACTGTCTGAAGGAAAAGGGCCTTCTATATTAAAATTATTTCGCTTAAATTTAGCAATAACAGGTTCAATTACATCAATTTCTTCATTTCCGATTTCTCCGTTTTCTCCTGCATGAGGATTTAATCCCAGAACTGCGATATGCGGATTGTTTATCCCGAAATCAATTCTAAGCGAACTGCAAGATATATTTATGATTTTTTCCAATGAATTTTTAGTTATCCTGCCTGAAACTGATTTTAAAGGAATATGAATTGTTGAAAGTACAGTTATTAATTTCTTTGAATAAAACAGCATTGCATAATTTTCAGCTGAAGTAAGGTAAGCCAAAAGCTCTGTATGGGCAGGGAACATAGCCCCGCCTTTTATCATCATATCTTTATTTATAGGAGCGGTAGCAATCCCTTTTATTTTACCTGACTTAGCAAATTCAACTGCTTTTAATATAAATTTTTCCGTATCTTTGGCATAATCAGAGTTTTCCACTCCGAACCTGACAGCTTTATACGTCTTGTCTGAACAATCTATAACATTAATGCAATTATTTTTATAAAACCGTAAAATATCTTCTTCGTTATTTATTACCTTTAGACTTATAGAATTTACTTTTAGTTTTGATTTAATAACAGAGGTATTTACAAAGTCTATGTGCTCAGACGACCCAAAAATTAAAGGCTTAATACTGCCGTTCTTTTTTTCTATAAAATACTCGCAGGACAAAATAGATATTTCCGGACCGACTCCGCCGGGATCGCCCATAGTAATACCTATAACGGTCGTGCCAATAATATTATTTTTATCCACATGAAATATAGTATGTATTTATTTAATGTATTAATTTAATCCTGCATTTGTCTAAATTAATAATGCATCACGCATATCACTAAAATTACTGATAAAAAATTATTAAAATGTTTAAAAAGTATATCAATGTAAAAATAAAATAGTAAATCTATATAAAAATTTATGACGGCAATTTATATATATACATATAATATTCAATCTTATCTTTTATTTTGTTTATTAGCTTCGCATAGTAGTATTAGGAAACTAAAAGCACTTTAATAAATGAATCTTTTCTTGCTTTTTTTACAAGTTTTGACAAATACTCATTTGTTTTATTTTTTTCAAACAATGCAAAAATTCTTTGCTTAACTTGCCCAAAAGATTTATATGAGCCGTATTTTTTGCCTACTGATTTTAGCAATGTATAACCAAATTTTGACCGTATAATTTTGCTTATCTGTCCTACTTTTAACTTAAATGCTATTGAGGAAAAAGACGGCGATAATTTGTCTTTATAAACATAGCCAATTCTGCCGCCGTTTTTTTCCGAAGGATCGTCGGAATATTTTGACGCAAGGGAGGAAAAACTGACGTTTCCTTGAAGAGCTAAGTTCCTGATATGGAGCATTTTATTATATATTTTTTTTCTCAATGCTTTGCTTGCTCCGGTGGGAACCGAAAGAAATATAAGTTTCAAGTCTTCTTCTTTCCTGCCTCTGAATTCTTCAATGTTTTTCTTGTAATAGTTAAGAAGCATTGCATCGGTAATATCCAACTTATTGCCGTATATTTTTCTTATAAGGCTGAATTGCATAAGATGTTCCTCAAGCTGCTTTTTATACTCATGATAACTGATACCTTTGGTTTTTAACATTTTTTTCAATTGAGTCACCGTTAATTTATTTGACTTTGCTACAGCTTTAATATAAGCATCAATTTTTTTAGGAGATATATAAAGAGCGGCTTTTTGCTCTTCCTGCTTTATAAGCAA
>DAHXMB010000156.1:0-8255 GCA_027365695.1 Candidatus Acididesulfobacter sp.
AATATAAAAAGTTTTATCGTCAATAGAAAAACCTTTAAAAGAAATAAACTCATAAAAAGAGTAGGGCAGATTAACAATCTGCCTATTTCTTCCAGTTAAAACGGTAGATATATCAGAACTAAGCAAACTTGCATTAGAACCAGTTATAAAAAATTTTATATCTTCAAATTCTGAGACAAAAGACTGATTTTATCAGGCTATTTTCTTTGTCTCGGAAGAATGAATAATGATATCGAACAGTCGTTCGTTGGTTTTATTCATATAATCCACTTTTTCGGACAGGGCAGTTATCTTTGTGTCAATTTTGTCGTCAAGGGAATCTATCTTACCGTCAAGGGAATCTATCCTTTCATCAAGACGGGCTATATCTGATTTAAGTTCGTTTTTAAAAGAATCTATTTTTTCGTCAAGTGATTTTATCCTTTCCTTAATTACTTTTTGTTCGGTTTTAATCTCGCTTAAATCAGGGATTATAAGTTCTTGAATGACTTTCCTTACGGCATTTTCTTTAATACTTTCGGCAGACATTTTACACTCCCGTATTTAAATTAATTGATAGTGTTATTATACCAAGATTTTTAAAAAAGAAAAATATAAAAAATGAATAAAATAAAATCTACAACGGTATCTTATTTTGATATAATAAACTTCGTAAAAATATTAACGGCTTTTATAATTTATAATTATGGCCAATACTGTTATATTGGCGTATTAGAATGTTTTTGGTATCTGATTTATTTATGCCTTATTAAGTAATTATAATTGTAAAAAATGTTATGGGACGTTTTTGAGACAAAAGGGCTATTTATTTATGGACGGGATGTATAATATCAAGCAGCCTTTCGTTGTATTTATTCATTAAATCTATTTTGTCATTAAGAGAATCTACCTTATTGTCCACAGCGTCAAATTTAACATTCATTTCGTTTTTAAGAGAATCGATTTTATCGTTAACGGCGTCAAATTTAACATTCATTTCGTTTTTAAGAGAATCGATTTTATAATCAAGCTTCTTATCGACGGAATTTATCCTTTCTTCAAGAATATCCTGTTTATTAATAATCTTGCCTAAATCAGGAACTATTAATTCTTGAATAATTTTTCTTATTGCATTTTCCTTAATACTTTCTGCAGACATTTTTAACACCCCTAATTAAATTAATCCTTTCTTAAATTATACCGCCGTTCTTTAAAATAATAAAGGATTTTTTCTTTTAAAATATAAAATAAATAATAACCAACAAACCCTTAAAAATGGCGGGCTAATAAGTTTATCAGGGTTGAGCTATTAATGAGTTATTAAGGCATCTATTAAGGCATCCGATTTATTTATTTGACGACTTTTTTCTTTTAAAATATTACCAAACGTAACAAGGAGTGAATAATAAAATAAATCGGATACTCTTCAACTTCACCATAATTACCAGCAACATATTGATATTATTATATTTATGGGGCAGCAAAATGTCTATGGGGACTACAAAATAAAAAATAAAATGTAATAATATCAACGGGTTATAATTTTAGAATAATAAAAGTGGTGAAGTTGGGTTATCATTTTTTTATTCTTTTATAAGCCCTAATCTTTCCCATAGCCATGAAAAATCATAATAGGGTTTACCGTCTTTTTTATTTTTTTCTTCAATATTTTCGTAAAATTGTAAAAGTTCTATTACCTGTTTTTTGCCTTTTGTAGTCTTGATAGCTTCCAAAGGCGTTTTACCGTCAAGAGCCTGAATTTTCTCATTTAGCCATTTTTCATAATTTTCTGTTAAAAACTTATTTATTATTTCTTGCTGGATTTCTTTGGGAATTTCGCTTTCGAACTCTTTCTGCTGCTTGCCGTTATTTTTAGAAAACTCGCTAACAGCTTTTGCAGGGTCTTGAAAAACATCGGCTTTATGGACAACAGAATTATGAGCGTTTTCAATTATTAATTTTTTTGCTTTTGAAAGCCTTTCTTTGGAATTACATTCTACGGTTAGTCTATTATCTTTTATTTTTATTATTCCATTGCTGGTAGAAGCAAGCTTTCTTCCAGGCGTGTCGTCAACCCAAGTAAAGCTATTGTCTCCAACGTTATATATAAAATCTTTAATAGACTTAAGCTCACTAATTAAAGTATTTTTATCTTTTATTTCAAAAACAGCTTTAGAAAAGCAAATAATATCTCCGTCCATATTATTAATAATAAAAGGTCTGGGATTAGTAAACATTTCACACCAGAATGCATTAAAATTCTCGCTATTTTTTTTAAGATATTCTGTTATTGTTGTATTCGGATATTCTTTTTTGTAATATTTATAATCTAATTTAATTTCTTTTAATATTTCTTGCTTTTTGATTAAAGGATAGGGATAACCTGAACCGCTCATAATATATTTTCCATCAATATATAGGAGTCTTGTTGCCAAAATATCGTGTTTTGAAAGCGATTCTGTTGCCAACTTCTCGCTTACGTCATATTCTTTATTTATAAGAATATCTTCAAGCAAAAGACCTTGCCCCTCAAAAACTTCCTTCACCTGAAAAAGGCTTATATATGAATTTTTCATCATTTTGAGGATATCTATTTCTTCAAATGAAAGGTTATTGCTGCGATTATTGTCGGAATTACCGCATGCTTCTATATAAGAATCTATAAGTGTTTTGTCGTTTTCTTCATTTACAATAAAATCAAAAACAATATACTCTGTAAAATTAATATTTGCTCTTTCAAGCGAGGCTTCTTTAAGATAATCTGCAGGATTAAAATCTTCCCAGAATAAAAAGCTTGCTAATTCTATTGTTTCTCTATAATTTTGATAATAAAAATCTATCAAATTTTTAATAAGTCTTCTTTGTATGGATTCTTCTATACCGGCAGCTATTATAGCGTACGATTTTATTAAACAGCATTTTTTATATTTTTTTCCGCTGCCGCATGGGCATGTATCATTTCTGCCTATCTTCATTTTTATTTTCAGTTTCCTATTAACTTAACATATAATTAATTTATTGCCGCTGCACCAAATAAATAAACAGTTATAATTACATCTATTTTATCAAGCATTAACTTGATTTTTTTTATATCAATATCATTATTAATGTTAATATTTTGAACGGCGTTATATTTATTGCTATCTAATATTTTTCTTGTAAGCCCCATAGTCAAATACCGTTTATTGTGTATCGTTTATTGTGTACAATTATAATTTAATTATACAGGATTGATATAAAAATTACTACCGTTATTATGCAAACAGAAACCAATCGGGGATAGCAAAAACACTTTTTCTTATTTCCGTTATTTCTTTACCTGGATAAACGATTATGCCTAAAGGAATTTTATATTCGTTAATGAATGACTCAATACTTCTTCCGTCGGCGTAGCTTAGTTTTTTAGTGGATTTTACCTCTATAGGCAAAATAAAACCTTTAGTTTTTATAATAAAATCCACTTCAAGCCCTGCGGAACTTTTATAGAAATAAATCTCGGGTTCTATATCTTGAAGCTCTTTCCATTTTATTAGCTCGGAAAATATCCATGTCTCATATTTGGCTCCTTTAGAAATCCCGTCTCCCCCGGCGATTATCATACTTAATCCGTTATCCAAAAAATATACCTTGGGACTTTTTACCAGCCTTTTAGACGTATTATTAAAATACGGGTTTAGTAAAAAACACTGAAACGTTGCGCCTAAAATATAAATATACCTTTTAACCGTATTGACGGCTACGCCTGCTTCTTTAGCCACTTCGGAAATAGAAAGAATCTGCCCGGTTCTTAAAGCCAATAGTTTTTGGGTTAAAATAAACGCATCGGGATTCGTAAAACCTCCCACATCTGACACGTCTCTTTCAAGGTATGTCTTCCTGTAATCTTTGAGCCAGCCAATCTTTTCTATGTCTTCATCGTCATCGTTCATCAGCCATATTGCAGGATATCCTCCCCATTCCAAAAGCTTGTCTCTTGTATTTAATAAATACCTAAGTTTATCCGAAGGAATAAGGCTTATTTCTTCGGTATCTTTTTTAAAAATTCCCTTTTGCTCTATTATCTTATTTAAAAAAATTAATTTATCAGGTTTTAGGTTCGCTTCCGAAAAGGAAAGCGGATAAAGATTAAAAAGGGATACCCTGCCTGCAAGCGTTTCTTTGATTCCTTTAATAAGAAGTATTCGCGACGACCCAGTGATAATAAATTTTTTATTCTGTCCTTCTTTATCTATTAAATATTTCAAAGGATCAAAAATTTCAGGTATTTTTTGTATTTCATCTAGAACTATTACCGGTTCTTTTATATTTTCAAGAATCCTTATTGCAGAATTTTTAAATCTTATTCTTTCATCCGGGTCATCAAACGTATAATATTTAATAGGTTCGTTAATCACCCCCGGAATAATATTTTTGCAAAGCGTAGTTTTGCCGGTTTGTCTTGCCCCGGTTATTGCAATAATGCGTCTTTGTTTAAATCTTGATATAATTTTATCGGTGATCGATCTTCTAATATAATCCATGAAAATATTATATCAATCGCATTGCAAAATTACAAGGTATTTTTGCAATTGGTATCTGATTTATTTATTCCTCAGATATCAATGATATAAAAAATGCGATAATAACTGTTTTAAATTCTCAATCCATTAAAAACGAATTAATACAGAAAGGGCTTAAAACCGCTAAATTATATTCGTTTAGAAATTCAGCGCAAGAAATTTTAAATGTTTTTAAACTTCTTTATAGATAGGGTCTGTATGTATTTTGCTAATACAATCAGGCTTTAATTGACCAATTATGCGTAAATAATTTCTTATCCTTTTTATCTTTTTTCTTATCAACACCGAACGAAAACTAAACAAAATGCCGATTTAAAACTAACTTTTTTTTAATTATTAAGGCATCTATTAACTATTAAGGCATCCGATTTATTTTATTCCTAACTCCCGCCTGCCGTTTAAAACCTCTGCCTTTATTTAGCCGGTTTTTTGCTTTAGTTCCCGTATTTGGAGCCATTTTTATTGTAGTAAACAGTAGTGATATAGTAGTAAAATTACCATTTCTATGCATTTTATGCATTTTTATGCATATCTTTGTCTAAAGGTGTTTTACCTGAACGGCTTATTCACTGCGGTTTTAAGTGGTGCGCCCGGAGGGAGTCGAACCCACGGCCTGCAGATTCGTAGTCTGAAAATGTTACTTATAAGCAATTAAAATTATTAATATTATTTAACTGTTTTATTTTTATGTATGCGTTTTTGTATGGTTACCTCTCCCAACCTTTACCTTTATCAAGGCGGTTGTTTAAGTCTTTAGAGAAATCGTCGGGCTCGGTATTAATTTTTTTATCTGATATTTTTTGTTTATCGAGATTATTTTTGACTTTAACGAACGACAGATAGTCTTCCATAGAATTTTTTACTGCGGAGGCTATTACGTATTCAAATCCTTTAGTATCTCCGAAATTGGCAGATTCTAAAGCGGCGTAATAATCTTTTCTTTCATGGTAATAAATACAAGCAGGAGGATAACCGTTCCTTAGGAGAGTTAAATTCATTAAAAGCCGTGCAGTCCTGCCGTTGCCGTCGATAAAAGGATGAATAAACACAAGTCCTTGATGTATTTTAGCAGATAAGATAACTGGATGAACCTGTCTTATTAAAGCGTTCATATCATTTATAAAACTATCCATTAGTCCTTTTATTTCCTCAGGTTTAGGAAATTTTCTCCAGGAACCGCCGACTCTGACGTTTACATTTCTATAAATCCCCGCTTCTTCAGGCCTTATATCTGTTAAAATCAATCTATGAATTTCTAATATTTCGGATTCTTTAAGCGTTTTATCGCCGCTAAAAGCAATTTTATCGATATATCTCATTGCAAAAACATGATTTATAGCTTCAAGATGGTCTTTAAGAGGCTTGCCTTCTATAGTTACTCCGTGAAGAAGAATAGCTTTTGTTTCCGCCAACGATAAGGTATTGCCTTCTATTGCGTTTGAATTATAAGTCTGGGTTATCTCAATGTCTTCTTTAAGCATGCGGGCTTCGTCATCCGACAAAGGAGTGCATAAATCCCATTTCTCTTTGAGAATATCTATTTCGCTTAAAAGATTCTTTAATTCTATGTCTAAATTTATCTTTTCCATAATAATTTTATTATAGCATATTTTCAATTAACAAAATATTTACTTAAATCTTCCACTTCACTTAATGGCGTTCTTTTTTTCCAGTGTTCTATATAATCTAAATACCACTCTTCAGAACCAAATAATTCCGCGGCTTTTGCAAGGCGTCTTGAGTAGTCGTCCGATTGTATTAAAGATATAATATTTTCATCTAAATTAAGCTGCCCGAGCCTGCTTATATTTTCCTGCTTGATAAAATAATCTTTTTGCTGCGAGCCGTGAATTACCATATTATATTCGTTTTCGGAAAGTCCGAAGGTATTGATATACATATGTTTCATATCATCGGTATTAGCTTTCGGATTAGGCAAAAATATTTTTGTAGCGGCGTTATCTATAACAGATGCAAGTATTAACGGGTTTGAGGATACATGCGTTAAACTTTGAGTAGCAAAAATCACTATAGTATTAAGTTTTCTTAAGGTTTGAAGCCATTCCGTAAATTTCAGAGAAAATATAGGATGCCGGAGATAAAACCAAGACTCGTCAAGTACAATGATTGAGGGAATATCAGTGTTTAATGAATTTTGAATTCTTTCAAATAAATACATTAAAAGCGGAGCTATCACTTTTTCATTTTTTGTAAGCCTGCTCATCTCAAAAACCGTATATTCCGATAAATTAAGCATATCTACAGCGTTATTAAAATAATTTTTATATTCCCCATAAATCCACGGCCTTAATTTATCGGACAGGTTTGTGGGCAATATACTAGAAAAACTTTCTAATATATGCTTATTTTTAGGAAGCTGCGAAACAAGTTCTATAGCTTTCCATAATTGCTTTAAATCTTCGTCATTCATTGTATACCCGAAAGATTCTATCAGCACCTGTAAAAAATCTCTCAAAAAACTTTTTCCGGATTTAGAAGTTATTAAACTTACGGGATTAATAAAAGTTTTTTTCTCCGGAATAAAATCTATATGCAAGCCTTTCTGCGCTCTGCAGAGAATTTCCGCCGTATAGCCGTAATCAAAGAAAAATATTTTCGGGTTATATTTCATATACTGCGATATTAAAAAATTTAAAAGAACTGATTTACCGGCCCCCGTTGGACCAAATATTGCGGTATGTCCTACATCTTTTACGTGAAAATTAAAATAATAGAGTGTTTTATGTTGAGTTTCAAAAATAGTAAGAGCAGGCGCTCTTAAATGCTTATTATTAAGTTCTCCCTGCAGAATTGTTCTAAAAGGCATATAATCAACAAAATTACCGAGAGAGAGTAAAAATTTTCTGGGATTCATTATCTCGCCGGCTGGAATAGATGAAAAAAAAGCAGGTACTTTATTTAAGGTTTCAACTAAAACCTGGTAAGCTCTGTCAGTTAAGGCAGATGTGATTTTAGTTATATTTTCGTCTAACGTTTTTTCGGAATTTGCCCATGAAACAAAATTCACGGAACAAATTCCGAAAGGTCTCACTAAATCTAACTCCTGCATTGCCTCCTCAGCATCATAAACATAAGACATTTTTGTAGGGTCTATTAACTGAGTTTCTTCGCCTGTCGCTGTTTCCGAAACCTGATGCAGCATTGTTTTTCTCGCAACCCAATAATGCCTGCGTCTTTTTTTTATTTCTGAATTAACGTTTTTTTTAGTCATGAAAGAATAATTTATAGAAAATTTAAGTTCCTGGTCTAAAGACAGAAGTCCATCTAAAACGCCGGGATACGTGTCAATCGGATAATCCTTAAAACTTAACATTTTATAAATATATTTTTTTAATGTAATAGCTTCTTCGTAAGATGAATCAACTTCAAAATCAGATAAGTATTCATCTAAAAAGCAATAATCCGGCAATAATATTTTGTTTTTTAGATTTTCGGCGGGATTTATTATAAAGTATAAAGCAGCTAACAATTCTTCGGCTTTTAATTTTTTAACGCCGAGAAATTTAAAATTGCTAAAAAGCTGATCTGTCGCAGCGGCAAAAATTCTAACCCTTTCTTGTAATTCTTTTAAGGCTTCGGCTTTAGTTTTGCTTTCGCTGAACGCTTTTTAGCAATTTTAAATTTCTCGGCGTTAAAAAATTAAAAGCCGAAGAATTGTTAGCTGCTTTATACTTTATAATAAATCCCGCCGAAAAT
>DAHXMB010000171.1:0-11970 GCA_027365695.1 Candidatus Acididesulfobacter sp.
AAGTACTGCGGCGCAGCTTGCAATAGGCGATGCGCTTGCTATGTGTTTGTTAAAAAAAAGAAATTTTCTTGAAGAAGATTTTGCAAGGCTGCATCCCGGCGGCTCAATAGGGAAAAAATTTTTAAAAGTTAAAGATATAATGCATAAAGGAGATAATATTCCTTTAGTAAAAGAAACAAGTATGATTAATGAAACGGTTATGGAAATGACCTCGAAAAGATTAGGTTTAACAGGAGTAGTCGATTTGCGCGGAAACTTAAAAGGCATAATAGTGGACGGTGATTTGCGAAGGGCAATTATATCTAAACGGGATGTATGGCAAAAAACCGCAAAGGAAATAATGACTTCTAATCCTAAAGTTATACTGGCGGAAGCATTATTGTCAACTGCATTAAAAAAAATGGAAGATTTAAAAATTACCTCTCTTTTTGCAATAGAATCTCAAGACGATATGAAACCCGTCGGGGTAATACATATACATGATATTATTAAAGCAGGTATAACATCTTATTAATTTATTAAATAAGTAAGTTAACAAGTAAGCCAATGATATAATTTATTAAAAATGGGATAGCTATAAATAAAATTAAAACAATAAATTAACTATAAAAAATCTATGAATAATGCAAATAATATAAAAAATTTTAATTATTCGGATATTAAAATTTTAATTTTTGATATTGACGGTATATTGACAGACGGTAAAATATATATGTCCGAGTCTGGAGAAGAAATAAAATGTTTTTTTGCCCATGACGGAGCAGGCATAAGATTGGCAAAAAAATTCAATCTTATCGTTGGATTTATATCTGCAAGGAAAAGCTGCGCAGCAAAAAAAAGGAGCGAAGAATTAGGTATTGATTTTTATATAGAAGGATGCGCAGACAAATTTAACAGCGTAAAAACTATTTTGAGTAATTATGGTTTAAATTTTCAAAATGTTTTTTATATGGGCGACGATATAGTAGATATAGAACTTTTAAAATATGCAGGTCTTTCCGCAAGTGTTCCTGAAGCTCCCGTTTATGTGAAAAACTTTGCTTCAATAACGGCAAAAAATCGCGGCGGTCATGGCGCTGTCCGGGAAATGATAGATTTTATTCTTGAGAAAAAAGGTTTCTTGGACGAATTATTAAAAGAATTTTCTTAACCTAACTTTACCAATTTTATTATTTAAAATTACAACTTATTGATATTACTATATTTTATTTTCTATTTTGTAGTCCCCATAAAAGTTTGTGTGACACAATAAACACTGTAATATCAAGTGTTTGCCGTTAATATCGGTGAATTTGGGTTAATTAAATAATTAAGAAAACCGATTATAACAAATAATTTATTTTAGGCATATTTTAGATATAATAAATCGAATTCATGTCAACTGCCCGCTGCTTATAGAACCGAAGGGCTTGAAAAAATTGGTTGATAAGGGAAATTAAATTGTGTCTAATCAAAAGATATTATGAAAATTATTATTTCACTATTGATAAAAATTTGCAGAATTAAAGATAATAACAATGATTAAAAATAATAATATTATAAAAAAAGTTTCATTATTTATAGGTATTTTTTTTATTGTCGTTCTTGCATTTTTTTTAGTTCTTCATTATACAAATTTAAAAAATAAATCGTTTTTAAAATTAAAGATATCTAAAAATTATATAAAATTGAAAAAAATAAATTATAAATTTTTTAAACATGGAAGGTTAGTATATGAAATATTTTCAAAAAGTTTAAATTATTTAACCCCAAAGAAAAACATTATTAAACTTCAAGGAGTAAAGGCTTTAATATTCAGTTCAAAAAATAAACTAAAATATACTATTACGGGTAATTCAGGCATACTTAATATGGCGACTAAAAATGTAAGATTTTCCGGAAATGTTATAATTAAGAGTGAGGGAGGATCTTATTTTAAAACAAATTTACTATTCTATTTCAGGCACGATCAAAAAATTATAGCCCCAAACAGAATTAAATTATCAGGCAAAAAATATCTTATCACAGGCAAGGGATTAACCCTGTATGTTAAAAAAAGTATTTTTATTATAGATAAAGATGTAAATTTTAATACTGAAATGATAAAATAACAATATAGTATTTAGCGGAAGAGAAAATCAGCACTTTTGTTAAATGTATAAACTTAAAGCTGATAGAACCATTTGGAACTTAGAGCATAGTCATTATCTATATCTCAAAGTTGCCGATAGAGATTGTTAAGTACACAGCAATGCATTAATGAACATTGGATTCCTGCTTTTTTCGGAATGACTGCATATAGCGGGTGAACTTTTAAAATTCATCAAAGTCATTCCCGCGCAGGCGGGAATCCAGAACTAAAAATCTTTATCGGCAATTTTGGGTATATATAAATATGGCAGTGTACGAGATAAGAGGTTTTGATGAAAATTTTAAAAACTGAAAAAAAAAGAACCGGATATCAGATAGAACGTTGCAGGTTTAAGTCAAACAATGCTTGCACTTCAAGTGTATTTAGGATTTGTATGTTAATTATATTATTTTTGTTGCCTTTAAACGTATTAACCGCTGACTATACATATGCAGCGGCGGTTAATACGGCAGTAAAAGCCGGCATAACAAAATCGAAAACAAAAATTCATATAACATCAAATTCTCTTATTGTAAATAATAAAAAAAAATTTGCTATTTTTGCAGGAAAAGTGATAGCTATTAAAGGAGATCTTAAAATATTTTCACAAAATTTAAAAGTTTTTTATAATGGAAAAAATAAAATTAAAACATTGTTAGCTACAGGTAATGTTCATATTATAAAAGGAACGGATAATATCACGGGACAGAAAGCCGTGTTTAACAATATTGATAAAATAGTAACAATAACGGGGCATCCTTTAGCATGGTCAGGAAAAAACAAAATAACGGGAAAAATAATAGAGATGAATCTTAATACCGGAATTTCACACATACTGTCAGGACCGGGTAAACGCGTTAATGCTGTTATATATTCAAAAAAGTCTTTAATTATACAAAAAAAGCCGTCATAGTAAAATGAAGCAAAAAATTAAACTAATAAACAAATAGATAAATTAAATTATTAAATAAATTAAGCTAATAAGTAAGCTAAATATAAAAAATATTAAATAAAAATAAAATTAACTTAAATAAATAAATAAAATAAAAATTGTTAAAAGCTGATAATTTAATAAAAACATTTAAAAAAAGAACTGTTGTCAATGATATAAGCCTTGAAATAACAATAGGCGAAATAACCGGTTTACTGGGTCCTAACGGTGCAGGCAAAACAACTACGTTTAACATGATTTCGGGAATGATAAAACCCAATAAGGGGACTATATTTTTTAATGGTTTGAATATTACTAAAGAACCTATGTATAAAAGAGCAAGACTCGGCATCAGTTATTTGCCTCAGGAATCTTCCGTTTTTAGAAAGCTTACTGCAGAAGAAAATTTACTTGCTATTTTTGAACTTTTAAAGATTTCAAAAACTGAAATAAATAAACGATTAGATAGCTTAATTGAAAGATTCGGATTAGGAAATGTAAGAAAATCAAATGTAATGAGTTTGTCCGGCGGTGAAAGAAGAAGAGTTGAAGTGGCAAGGTCATTGATCCTTGCTCCTAAGTTCATTTTATTAGATGAACCGTTTTCAGGCATAGACCCGATAGCCGTTGAGGATATGCAGGATATTTTGTTAGAATTAAAAAAAGAATCTATCGGCATATTAATAACCGATCATAATGTAAGAGAAGCTCTAAGAATATGCGACGGCGCTTATATTATAAATGACGGGCAAATAATAGAAAAAGGCAAGCCTTCGCAAATAATCACCAGTAGTGTCGTGAGAAGATTTTTTCTTGGCGAAAAATTCAGTTTAGGCAATTAGAATATGTCGCAAATAGAATTAAAACAAAATCTTAAATTAAGCCAGCAGCTTATAATGACCCCCCGCCTCCAGCTCGCAATAAAAATGCTGGCGATGAATAATATAGAATTGTCTGAATTAATAAATCAGCAAATTATAGAGAATCCTATAATTGATGCAGATATTATAATGAACGGCAATGAAGAAAATTCTAATGAAAAAAATAATGCCGATAATAGCACTGCAGACTTTAAAAAAGAATTTATTAATGATAACGAAGCGGATAGTTTCAATTCGGAAAATAACAATCCTGAAAGTTTAGACATATCTGAAAATACACAAAATTTAAATAATGCGGACGGTATAAATGCAATAAATGATTATATAGTCAATTATGATGAACAGCTATATGATTTGTCTACTAATACAAATACCGATTGGAAGCAGGATAAGAATTATATAATGGAAAATACTATCGCCGGCACGGAAACTATTTATGAATTTATTATGAAGCAGGTAAGGACCGGCGATTTTAGCGATGATGAAATTAAGCTTGCGAAATATATTGCAGGAAATTTAGATTCCGACGGATTCTTAAGAGTATCCGAGGATGAATTAAAAAAATATGCAGGCAATTTGTCCCCTCTTTTAGATAATGTTTTGCTTAAAATTCGCAGATTGGAACCAGTGGGAATTGCGACTCATGATGCTTTATCGTGTCTCTTATTGCAAGCAGATTATTTTTTCCCCGAGGATGATGTATTAAAAAATATTATAAAAAATTACATTAAAGACGTCGCCAACAGGAATTACAGCAGGATTGCCAAAGAAATAGGACTACCATTGGAAAATATTGTTGAATCTGTTAACCGTCTTAAATCGCTTGCTCCTAAACCCGCTATAAATCTTGAAAGCCGTGATAATAATTATATTATTCCTGATTTATATGTTGAGAAAGTTAATGACAAATATATAGTTTTCATGGAAGACGATTATCTGCCGCCGATTAAAATAAATTCGTACTATAAGAAAATATTGAACGGTGAAATCATATCAAATGCGGTTACAAAAGATTATGTAGAAGAAAAATTAAAATCAGCCGTGTGGCTTATTAAAAGTATTAAAAACAGAAAAGAAACTATATTAAAAATAGCGCAGTTAATTATTGACAAACAGCATGAATTTTTTGAAAAAGGGAATGGACATCTAAATCCGATAATATTAAAAACAATTGCCGATGAATTAAATTTGCATGAATCTACAGTTTCACGGGCAACATCAAATAAATATATAAGTACTCATATCGGTGTTTTTGAGCTTAAAAGTTTTTTTTCTAATTTTTCATACGGAGATATTTCACCGAATAATATTATGGCTAAAATAAAACATATCATTGAAAATGAAAAAAAATATGGTAAAATCTATTCAGATAATGATATAGTAAATTTATTAAAGACGGAAAATATTATAATAGCAAGAAGGACTATTGCAAAATACAGAGAAATTTTAAATATACCTTCTTCGGCTAAGAGAAAAAACTATGTCATATAAAAACTATGTCATATAGAAACTATGTTATGTATATAGATACAATTAGATAAGTAAGATGACGATAATTATAATTTGATAAAATAATTTGCATATGCAAATTATTTTTAAAAAATTTATATAAAGCGAAAAATATTTTATAAGAATATTTATAAATTTATTTTTTAAATTTTTAAGCTTGGAAGTCAGTTTATGTAATTGTGTAAGGAAATAATGAAAGTCGAACGATTAAATAAGCTGTAAAAACGGTTTGTAGGGCTGGATTGATTACTAAGTTAAATTTAAATTAAAGGAGATCAAACATATGGATATTGTCGTCACGTTTAAACATCTTGAACCGACGGAAGCTATAAAAAAATATGCCGAAACTAAAATTTCGAAGATTGAGAAGTATTTAAGCAATATTATAGAAGCACACGTGATATTAAGTATGGAAAGAATCCAGCACAAGGAATCGGGCGTTGCGTCAATTAAGTTAGTGGCTAAAAATATTACAATAAATGCGCAGGAAGAATCTCCCGATATATATGCGGCAATAGATCTTTTGACGGATAAAGTAGAAGCTCAAATAAAGAAACATAAGGAAAAAACACGGGAAAAATTTCAAGATAGCGAACCAATAGATATATTTACAGAGGAAATGTCAATCCCCGATGTAGATATAATAAGCAATTATGAAATACAACGGATGGATTTAAATGAGGCTATAAATAAATTAAATAAAAAAAACGAAAATTTTATAATTTTTAAAAATAAAGGATCATTAAAAAAATCCGTGCTTTATGTAAAAAATAACGGGGAATACGCGATGATAGAAATTAATTCTTAAGTAATAATAAAATAATAAAAATAAGTTGTATGCAAATCATATTTTAAAATTATTATATTGTATTAACGTATTAACCAAATATAATAATTAATAAATTAGACTATACAAGTTTTATTATGAAATTTTTTATATGTGATATGTGCAGTTAAATTAATATCATCGGCATAATATTAATTAATATCATCTAAATTTTAATTTTATTTTTTTATATATATGCAGTTATGGCAGAAGATTCAAAGAGTTATTTTAATATTGTTTTGATTAGCGGTATTTCAGGTTCAGGCAAATCTTCGGCTTTGAAAATTTTAGAAGATAAAGGGTTTTTTTGCGTAGACAATATGCCCGTGTTGCTTCTTCCTAAATTTTTGGAAGTCGTGTTTGCCGCAAGAATAAAAAATATCCTTTTTGTCGTAGATATCAGAGAAAAAAACTTTCTTTCCGGATTAGAAGAATATATAAGATTTTTGAAAGATAAATCAAATTTTTTTAAATTTATTTTTTTCGATGCCCGCGATGATGCAGTTGTAAAAAGATATTCAGAAAGCAGAAGAAAGCACCCTCTTTTCGAGGAAAAAAGCATCCATGAATCTATTAAAAAGGAGAGGTTGCTCTTAGAAAATATCAAAAAAACTTTCAGATGTTATAATAGATACCTCCGATATACCCATACATGAATTAAATTCAATAATTTTACCGCATATTGACCATATCGGCATTAACCATATTTTTAGCGTCAGAATAATATCTTTCGGGTTCAAATTCGGCATACCGCTAGAGTCAGATACCTTATTCGATGCAAGATTTTTGCCTAATCCTTTTTTTATACCCGGTTTGAAAGATTTTACGGGATTATATGAGAATGTGGCTTCATATCTCCGTCAGTTTGAGGAAACTAATATATTTTTAAAATATATATATGATTTTTTAGTATTTTATCTTCCTCTATATAAAAAAGAAAATAAGTCGTATTTTACGGCAGCGGTAGGATGTACAGGCGGTGTTCACAGGTCTGTTTTTATGGTAAATGAATTAAAAAGTATGCTTTCCGAGGAAAATGAGGCGTATAATATATCGTATTTTCATAGGGATATAGACAAAATTTAATAATTTACCTTAAAGATTTGCAGTAATTAAACTTGAAAATAATTTAATTTTGTATTATGATAAAGTATCAAATAGTATAAATCATAAATAATTGATAGTATGCATTATAATTAAATTATGCATATCCGGAGGCGTAAAAATGGACCATAAAAGCGGAAATTATATTTTTACTTCAGAATCTGTAACGGAAGGGCATCCCGATAAAATATGCGATAAGATATCGGATTCTCTTCTTGATAACTTTATAGCCCAAGATAAAAATTCTAAAGTTGCAATGGAAACTATGGTTACAACAGGTTTAGTGGCTGTTGCAGGCGAAGTTAAATCAAATGCTTCAGTTAATTATCAGGAAATAATCAGAAAAACGATACAAGACATAGGCTACGATGATTCTCATATTGGTTTTGATTACAAAAGCTGCGGAATTATTGTTGCGGTGGGTTCTCAGTCCGCAGATATAAGAATGGGCGTTGAAAGGGAAAAAGAAGAAGACCAGGGCGCAGGAGATCAGGGTCTTATGTTTGGATACGCCACTTCGGAAACCGCTGAATTTATGCCTATGCCTATATATTATGCACATAAACTTACAAAAAGACTTGCGGAAGTCAGAAAAAATAAATCATTAGATTTTATCAGACCAGACGGCAAATCGCAAGTTTCGGTAAGATATGAAAAATCTCATCCCGTAGAGATAACTTCAATAGTTGTATCCACGCAGCATTCTGAGGATGTTTCTCAAGAACGTCTCACGGATGCGGTTATAGACGAAGTGATAAAAAAAGTTATTCCTGCCGAACTTATAAATAAGAATACAAAATTTTTTATTAACCCGACGGGAAGATTTGTTATAGGCGGTCCAAACGGAGATACGGGACTTACGGGAAGAAAAATAATTGTTGACACCTATGGTGGAATGGGAAGACACGGAGGAGGAGCTTTTTCAGGCAAAGATCCGTCAAAGGTTGACAGAAGCGGCTCGTATATGGCAAGATTTATTGCCAAGAATATTGTTGCGTCGGGTCTTGCAAAAAAATGCGAAGTTCAGATTGCTTATGCGATCGGAGTTGCAGACCCTGTTTCTGTAATGGCTAATACTTTCGGAACAGGCATATATAATGACGAAGTAATTTCTAAAGCCGTAAGCGGTGTTTTTAATCTAAGACCTTACACTATTGTTAAAACCCTTGATTTGCTGAAGCCTATTTATGCCGGAACATCTAATTATGGACATTTTGGAAGAATGGAAGACGGTTTTACTTGGGAACAGACGATAAAAATCGGCGAACTTAAAGAAACAGCTAATGAATTAAATAAATCTATGGTTTCGGTATAAGCATAGCAGATTTAGTTTTAAAAATTACTTCATATTATTGTCCGTTTCATTTAATATATAATTTTACATTTCACATTTCATTAAGTATTTCATTAAGCTATAAAATTATAAGGAGGTTATATTTTGGCTGACGTAAAGGATATAAAACTTGCAAAACAAGGCAAAGAGAGAATACTGTGGGCAGAACACGATATGCCTGTTTTGTCTCTTATAAAAGAGCAATTTTCTGAAAAAAAATCTTTTAAAGGCAAAAAAGCAGGATTGTGCCTTCATGTAACCGCCGAGACCGCTAATCTTGCCAGAACTCTCAAAGAAGGCGGAGCGGAAGTCGTATTATGCGCATCAAATCCGCTTTCTACTCAAGATGATGTTGCCGCTTCATTAGTTAAAGATTTCGGAATAGACGTGTATGCTATAAAAGGCGAAGATTCCGAAACTTATTATAGCCACATAGAAAGCGTGTTAAAATATGAACCTAATTTTACTTTAGACGACGGAGCCGATTTAATATCTACAATACATAAAAAACATAAAAATCTAATAAAAAGTATTAAAGCTTCAATGGAAGAAACTACTACCGGCGTTATAAGACTGCGCTCTATGGAGTCTGCAGGCGAGTTAAAGATTCCGGTTATTGCCGTTAATGATGCCGATACAAAGCATTTATTTGATAACAGGTACGGAACGGGGCAATCCACGATAGATGGTATTATAAGAGCTACGGATATGCTTCTTGCAGGTAAAAATTTTGTTGTTTGCGGTTACGGATGGTGCGGAAAAGGACTTGCAATGAGAGCTAGAGGAATAGGGTCTAACGTTATAGTCACTGAAGTTGATCCTATTAAGGCATTAGAAGCCGTTATGGAAGGTTTTAGAGTTATGAAAGGTGTTGAAGCTGCTCAAATAGGCGATATTTTTTGTACCGTCACGGGTGATATAAATGTTATAGACGAAGACCATTTTGAAGTTATGAAAGATGGGGCTATTATTTCAAATTCAGGACATTTTGATGTTGAAATTAATATCAAAAAATTAAAAAAAATGGCTAAATCTGTTAAGAGTGTCAAGGACTATGTTGACGAATTTGCTATGAAAGACGGGAGAAAATTATATGTGCTGGCCGAGGGCAGACTTAATAACCTTGCCAGCGCTCATGGACATCCTGCCAGTGTCATGGATATGAGTTTTTCCGTTCAGGCGCTTTCTGCCGAATTTGCATTATACAGTAATAATATGATGCCTAAAGTTTACGGCGTACCTAGAGAAATTGACGAAAGAATAGCTTCTTTAAAACTTAAATCTTTAGGAATAAATATTGATACCTTAACTGATGAACAGGCTAAATATTTGCGTTCCTGGCAAGAAGGAACATAATATAAGTATCTGATTTATTTATTTTCCGCAGCTGCAGATTGTCTTATTAATAATTATTTATTTGCGGAACACTAGTGTCGGATACTTTTTTATATTATGATAACCTTAAATCACCGTTAGAAACTATTAAAGTTGCTTCAATATATAATAAAGACTGGATTCCCGCTTTCGCGGGAATGACACCCGTCGGGTTAAAATTAAATCCTCTAAAAGTCATTCCTGCGAAAGCGGGTACGCTTTAAAGCCGTCGGCATTTAGACGCGGCTCATCCAGAAAAATAAATTTCTAACGGTGATTTAAGATATTATTGTTAAATTAATCTAAATCAAAAATAAGATATATTGCAATAAATAAGAAGGCTATATCTGCCGTAAATGCGGCTAAAACAGGATTGAGTTGGGAGCTTACCCCTAAAGATATTGCAATTGAATTTATTATCCAGTAGCCGAATGCTAAAATTATACTAATTCCTATTGCGGCAGAAGCCCCCGTTTTTTTGCCTACTATAATACCTATAGATATTCCTATAAGAACTAAAACTAAATTTATTAAAGGAAAGGCAAATTTTGAATATATAAATGTCTCAATAAGACTTAGATTGGAGTCTGATTTTTTAGATACGTTATACATTTTAAGAAGATTAAATATCGTTAGAAATTCTAATTTTAAATCATAAGATTTAAAAAAATTGATATTAAGATTTATAGGAAGACTTGTGGTCTTAAGATTTTTTGCAAATGAAGGATAACGACGTTTTTGATTAAAATTATTTATTATTACATTGTTTAATTTTAATATTCCTTTAGAAAAATATCCGTTTTCAGCGTTATATCTTTTAATAAGTTTAAATTTATTATTAAATTTATATATACTTAAGCCTGTTAATTGTTTTTTAGAAATATTTAAGGTTTTGGCAGTTATAATATATTTTTGATAATGTATCGCTATATTTCTTGTTTTAAATTTATAAATAGATTGTGCGTTGTAATTATTGTTTTTGTTTATATATTTTTGCATAACCGCTCTTCTTTCTATATTTGTTTTTACTGCTACAAAATTTGAAAGCGCAAAAGAAAATATTGATAGTCCTAACGCAGCTGCAATTAATGGAAATGTGAATTTCAACATACTTACGCCGGAAGATTTTATAGCTATAATTTCATTATTTTTATTAAATGAAATAATTACAAGCATTGTTGATAATAAAATTGATAAAGGTAAGATTCTATATATTATTTCAGGCGATTTAAGAAGAAAATACAGAATGATATAGCTGAAATCAGGAGAGTGTTTGGTAAATGTTTCCATATTAGATATGAAATCAACAATTATATAAAAAAAAGACAAAGAAATTATTGAGATAAATAATAATTTAAAAAATTCTTTAAGCAGATAATTTCTTAATATTTTCATTTTATAGATGCCTTTATATATAATATAGCACTCGCGGCAAGAAGAATAATATCCGCCCCGAAAACCCCTATGATAGGATTAAAACCTGTTTTAATTGAAAAGTATAGACCCGTAGTAAATAAAATATAATATAAAACAACGATAGCTATAGTATAAAATATAGCCATAAACATACTTCTTTTTTCCGAGAGCATTGCAAGAGGCAAACCGATAAATACAAAAAGTATTACGGCGACCGGAACGGCAATTTTTTTAAGTATATATATAAAATAAACATTTTTAGCATTGCTTTTATTATTTACAGAATTATATTTAGAAATAAGCTGTGAAATAGTCATAAAATGCACCGAATCATTTTTAGAAGGAAATGAAAGCCCCTTTAATCTTATATTTATCCTGTAAGTTTTAAAATTCAATAGCCAGAAATTTTTTTTAGATCTGTATTTATTTTGAATCTGACCATTTTTTAAATAAAAAGAAATTAAATTATGTTTTTTATTGTAAATA
>DAHXMB010000186.1:0-11817 GCA_027365695.1 Candidatus Acididesulfobacter sp.
TGCAGGAACTGCTGCCGTTTCAAAAGTGGCGTGTCAGCATTTTCAGAAAGTAATTGTCAATGATATTCTGTATTCTAACAATATTATTTACAAAGCATTAAAACGTATCATTCTATTGAAACCGTAAATAAGCAAAATATAAAGCATTAGGATATTTTCTTGATTTTCGTTAAAATCATTTCTTAATTTCTCATAAGCTATTTTATTAAATTTAGCATAATATGTTTTTTTAAACTGTTGTTTAAGTTCTGCAGGAATAGTATCTTCTCTATAAGATTTAGACAAACAATATTTATCTATAATTTTATCAGCTTGATATATAAAATCTTTTGGATTTTTGGCATTTTTTGATAAAAATTCGTGTAATTTATATATATATATATTAATATCGTTAAGAAAATATTCTTTTGCCTCTACATTCAAAAAAACAGAACCGCCGCCGGTAAAAGGCTCTATAAATCTATTGATATTTTTAGGAAAATAAGCTTGAATTTGCGGAATTAACTTAAATTTATCACCCACATAAAATAAAGGAGAACGATAAATTTTAGACTTTTTACGTATGACATTGACTTTAGTAATAAATAAAAATTCTTTATGGTCATTAAATTCTGTTTTCCCGGTATTAAAAAAATTATGCGAATGCTCAAAAACTGTCGTGTTGCCTTTCTTTTTTAATATTTCTTCAATTTCTTCTAATTTAATTTTATTTTTAGAAGAATTACTTTTAGAATTGTAAGTATTATTGTAAGAAACGGCTATATATTTAACATTTAAATTTTCAATTAATTCATTAAAGGCATTTTTTGCATTTACAGTGCAATAAGCACTCATATTTTCGGTTGAAGGTTTTAACGCTGTGCCGAAAAGTTGCGGTTTTTCCCACTTCACTAAATTTTCATAAATATGATAAAACCGGCTATATTGACGGGAATTATAAGGAGGGTCTATATAGGCAATATCGGCCGTTATTTTATTTGCCAATGCGTTGGCATTTTCTTTATAAATTTCAATTCCATAAAAATCTATTATTTCAATTAAACGCAATTGTAATTTTTGACATTGGAAAGGCTTTTTAATATAAGCGTCAAAATGTCCAACCGTATTGGCAATTTTATCAATATTATAAATTAAGGTCGTCAGTAAAATACAGTATTCCTTTTCTGTCAAATTTTGCTTTCTGTTTTCAATATCTTCTCTTATGCAGCCAATAATTTTAGCATTATTGTAATCAAAAAATTTATCGCCAAAATTCTCTGAAAAATAATTTTCTTCTAATTTATCAGAATCTAAAGCATTATATTGCGCTATTAAATTTTCAATTTTTTTTCTATGCCATACGCCAACTTCAAAAAATGCTTTGTAAATAATATTGTTAGAATACAGAATATCATTGACAATTACTTTCTGAAAATGCTGACACGCCACTTTTGAAACGGCAGCAGTTCCTGCAAAAACATCAAAAAAAGAACGGCAATTTTCAGCTTGGGCTAAAATAGTTTTTATTATCCAATCTGCCAATTTACTCTTATTGCCGATATATCTTCTGGATTCTAATTTAATTAATTCATCTTTAATTTTTACATCAGAGGATATTTTGTTATTTGGTTGAAATTCTAATCCAAATTTGAAAGATTGCTGTATTAGAAACTTTGCCGATACTTCAGGACTATCTTTATTTATATTTATTGTATTTTCGTCATTATTTATGATTTGTAATTTTTGCAAAGACTTAACCATTTTATTATTAACATATAATAAAATTATTTATTAAATTTTCAGGCTAGCAAATAAACATAAAACATTTTAAATTGATTTATTGTCATTTTTTATAAATTATATCAAAATTTGCGAAGCAAACAAATATAAATATAAAAAGATTTTAAAACCTCATTGCATATTTCGCATCTAACTGAACACAGTTTACGTTTTTAACCGAACAGCGATTACGTTCTAATTGGACACTTATTACGCAAATTACCGGAAACAATCTTTATCTTTATCCTTTAGCAAGGTTACGCCGTCACTTATAAAAGCTTTTTCCCATTCGTAAAAAAAGGCTTTGACCTATATCATATTTTCTTAAAGTTTGAGGAACGCTGTTAATATATCTTATCTTCTTCCTTCAGGATTTTAATCCGCCATACCCGGCTGGGGAAATTATAATACCATTAACAACCAAATTAATGCTTGCGTGCAAAGCACAATAAATATCTATTCAATCACAGGCGGCACGATAAAATAACCGAATTTTGAGCCTGGGGCGTCCGATTCAAATTCAGGAGAGTTTTCTTTTACGATATTATAATCAAAGCTTTCGTCTTTTTCTGAAATCTTATCATTTCTATAGTCTCCAAGATTAAATTTAGTTTCAATTCCTGAAGCAATAAGATTTTCATAATCCATCTCTTCTATAATATCTTTAACTTTTGAAGTATCGGCATTTGAAAGAACATTTATATAATCTAATATTTTACTTAATTCAGATTCAAACACTAAAGCATCGTTATAGTTGAAATTCAATTTTGCAAGTTTCATCACATGTTTTATATTAATATTTTCATTTTCGCTCATATTTTTTTCCTTCTTAATAATTAAATAATTAAATAATTAAATAATTAAATTTATTTAACCAATTTTACCCCTTAACCCAACTTCACCACTAGTAACGGCAAACACTTGATATTACAGTGTTTATTGGGTCACAGAAACTTTTATGGGGACTACAAAATAGAAAATAAAATATAGTAATATCAATAAGTTATAATTTTAAATAATAAAATTGGTGAAGTTGGGTTAATAATTATAACAATAATTATAACCGTCAATTATTTATTCCAAGTCTTACACAATAAGTATATAAAATAAGTATTATGTTAATGATTTTTATTTTTACAGCTAAAAATCATAATCGTCTATTATTTCTTCTATACAGTATTCGGGTATTTCCGATAAAAACCTTGAGGGCATATTATAGCAAAAATCTCTTCCGAGTTTTCTTCTCTTTGATAAAGTTAAATATAATTTTTCTTTTGCTCTTGTTATGCCCACATAGCACAGTCTTCTTTCTTCTTCTATAGCCGACTGGTCCATAAGAGATCTCGAATGCGGAAAGGTATTTTCTTCCATTCCCGTCAAAAATACGATGGGAAATTCCAATCCTTTGGCACTGTGCAGCGTCATCAAAGAAACAAATGAATTATCCAATTTATTATTGCTATTATAGCCGCTGCTGCCGTCAGATAATTTGCCTGCATTGTTTATTTCGTCATTTATGGCGCTCTGGTCTAAGAAATCGGCAATATCGCCGAATTCCATAGATGCATTTATAAGTTCTTCAATATTTTCTATCCTGTTCTGATTTATTATATTGTTATCGTCGTTTGATTTATCGGATAATCCTTTAAGCATAGCTTCGTACCCTGATTCTTTGTAAATCAGGTTTATAACAGATGCGGCATTTAATATTTCGTCTCCGTTATATATATAAATTTCTTTATTAATATTACTACTACTATTACTGCTGCTACTATTGCTGCTATTGCTATTATTATTGCTGCTAATATTAATATCATCAGACACATTAATAAATATATCCTTGCCAATTTCAATATTTTGAAACTTATTATTAGCAATAGACACATCGTTGCCATCAGTGTTAACATCAGTATTAATTTTAATATCGGCATCAATATTATTAATATTATTAAAAATAGACGCTTCATTTGATGTATTATTGTTAATTTTGATATTTTTATCATTTTTTTCCGATTTTTCGAAAAAAATTAGAATCCTTGCTTTTTCTATCAAATCAAAATAATTTTTTATATTCTTAATTTTAGATTTTAAAATGCCGTTAAACAAACCGGCTTTATAGGATTCTAATAAATCCATATTATTCTGCCTTGCCGTCTCTTCCATATTTTTAACGGTTTTTTCACCGATGCCGATAGGTATAGCCTGAACGCTTCTTTCAAAATTTACCGTATCTTTTGGATTAACGGCAAACCTGAGATAAGATAAAATGTCTTTTATTTCCATTCTTTGATAAAACTTAAATCCGCCGTATATGTTATAAGAAACATTTTCTTTTAAAAGCATATCTTCTATAATTCTTGATTGTCTGTTTGCTCTGTATAAAACTGCTATATCCGATTTTGAATAACCGTCGAATCTTATCAATCTTTTTATTTCTCTTGCTATATAAACAGCTTCGCTTATATCGCTGCCGGCTTTATAAACAGTTATTATGCTGCCGTTTTCTTTGTCGGTTCTAAGAGTTTTCGGCTTTCTTCTTTTATTCTCGCTCACTAAGCCTGAAGCTGCCGCCAGTATGTTTTTTGACGATCTATAATTTTTTTCTAATTTTATAACTTTGCATCCTTTAAAATAATCTTCAAATCTTAAAATATTTTCTACATTTGCTCCTCTAAAACTGTAAATTGACTGGTCATCGTCGCCTACAACACAGATATTGTCGTGATTTTTACATAAGAGTTTAACAAGTTTATCCTGGGCAAGATTAGTATCTTGAAATTCATCAACCATAATATATTTATAGCGGTTTGAATAATAATCTATTATATCGGGAAAATTAGCAAACAGCTTTACCGTATTAAAAATCATATCGGCAAAATCCATCGCATTGTTTTCCTTAAGTCTTTTCTGATATTCTTCGTAAATTTTTGCAAGATTTTCATCCCATGGTTTAATATTTAAAAAAGCTTCTTCGCATGTTATTAAAGAATTTTTATTTTTTTCTACAAAATATTTTACTTTTGACGGAGTAAATATTTTTTCATTTATATTCAGAGTTTTTATTGAAGCATTAATGAGTTTTGAGGCATCGTCGTCGTCCATTATCACGAAAGATGAATTGTAGCCTAATGCGGATGCATGCTTTCTCAATACTTTAAGGCAAAAAGAATGGAATGTGGAAAACTCCGGCAATGAAGGTGCCGGTGAAGGTTCTTGAAAATTTTGGAAATTATTGCCTTCGCTGATGCTATTATAATAACTATTATCTGCTATATTATCTATATTTATATTATTGCGGCTATTATTTATTAAACCGTCATTTTGATAATTGTTTCTATTAATATATTCGCTATTATTATATTCGCTATTATTATAAGTATTTTTAGGATTATCACTACTGTTGCCGTTATTGTTATGATAATCATTATTTAGATGAGTATCGGCGTCAGTCTGAAATTTTGTACCCTGCGATTTATTTGCAATTAATTTTTTAATTCTTTCTTTCATTTCTTTAGCAGCTTTGTTTGTAAAAGTAACGCCCAGAATATTATAAGATTTTGCTTTGCCTGTTTCTATCAAATGCAGCGCCCTTAACGTAATAACCCGTGTTTTCCCGGAACCAGCTCCGGCAAGTATAAGAAGCGGTCCTTCGGTGCATTTAACAGCCTCAAGCTGTTCTGCGTTTAAACCGTCTAAATAATTATAATCGGAGTGTTTCATATTTTTTATTGGTTTTTAAAATTTTTATTATTATTTTAACAAATTTATTCTACCGTCACGCTTTTTGCTAAATTTCTCGGCTGGTCTATATCCGTTCCTTTTAAAGCGGCAATATGATATGCAAAAAGCTGAAGCGGAACGGTAAACAATATAGGACTCAAAATTTCCGAAGCATCGGGAATTTTTATTAAATCGGATAATCCTTTTATATCAGGGTCGTAATCCGCCAATGCTATGACGCGTCCGCCTCTCGCTTTAATTTCTTCTATATTGGAAATAGTTTTGGGTGCAAGCAGATTGTTAGACAAAAGAAACATAACCGGCATATTTTCGTCAACAAGCGCAATAGGACCATGTTTCATTTCTCCCGAAGGATATCCTTCGGCATGTATATAAGATATTTCTTTTAATTTCAGTGCGCCTTCAAGCGCAACCGGATATAAAATACCTCTGCCGAGATATAAAAAATTTGAGCTTTTATAGTATTTTTTTGCAATATTTTGTATGCTTTCATTAAGAGATAAAATTTCTTCAATCTTTTGAGGCAGCGAAACCAAATCACTAAAAAACTTATCCGAATTAAATTCTAAATAATTGCTTAAATTATGTCGCAAATTATATTCGCGGTCACTGCTGCTATTATTGCTGTATTTAATATTATTCAATCCGCTATTATTATTAGCGATATTGTTATTAGTATTACTAGTATTATCAATATTATAAATATTTCCGCCTTTTAATTTTAATTTAGAATTTGATTTGAATTTAAAATTAGATTGACTACGATTTTTTATACCCATTTCCTGCCTTAAATAAAGAGCAAAAAGTATGCCGCACAATACCTGAGAAGTAAACGCTTTAGTAGAAGCAACGCCTATTTCCGGTCCTGCATGGGTATATATTACTCCTTTATTGGAAAGAGCCGTTATCTGCGAACCGGGAACATTGCAGATTGATATAATTTTTGCTTTTCTATCTCTTATAATTTCTAATGCGCTGTTTGTATCCGCAGTTTCGCCGGATTGTGAAACACCGATGACGATATCCGTTTTTTGAACAGGAAACCTTCCGTATCTGAATTCTGAACCGTAATCTACTATAACAGGTAAGCCGCAGAGATTTTCAATAACATTTTTAATGATTAGCGAAGCATAAAAAGACGAACCGCAAGCAATAAAAATAACTCTATCGGCTGAAGCAATATCTTTTTTTGTAAGTCTTAGCCCTTCCAATGCTATTTTGACATTTCCAAAACAGTTTAAATTTATATCATTTATATTATTATGATTGCTTGTATTATTTATATCATTTATATTATTATGATTGCTTGTATTATTTATATCATTTATATTATTATGATTATTTATATTGCTTATATGCGCAGAATTTTTTCCGTCTGGACTGTTAACGGTGTTTCCGCTATTTTGGCTATATGTTTTGATATCTTCAATATTATTTTTATCTGCTGCACCGGTTTTCTTAAATAAAATTCTTGAATTAAAACCTTCAAGAATACTTGACGGCTGTTCAAAAATTTCCTTCTGCATAAAATGAGAAAAACCAGATTTAGCTGATTTAGAAGCATCCCACTTTATAGTATTAACTTCAATTTTTGATTTCTTGCCTTTAAAGTTTGTTATGTCTAATTTCCCATCGTTATAATAAGCAATTTCTCCGTTTTTTAAATATATAACATCGTTTGAATATTCAAGCAATGCTGAAATATCGCTTGCAACAAATAAATTTTTGTCTTTTTTTGCAAGGACAAGCGGCGGACCAAATTTTACGGCAGCCATAGCCTTTTCTTTTGCATATAAAACAGCTATCGCGAAAGAACCTTTTAATTCCAATGACGATTTCCTTACCGCTTCAGGAAAAGAATTTCCTTTTAAAATATAATCTTCAATTAAATGAGCAATGATCTCCGAATCGGTTTCGGTTTTAAATTTATGATTACTCTTTAAAAGTTTTTCTTTTAATTGCAGATAATTTTCTATTATACCGTTATGAACAATTGCGATATCTCCCGAACAATCAAGATGGGGATGCGCATTCTCGTCGCTTGGTTTACCGTGCGTAGCCCATCTTATATGCCCTATAGCAAGGTCGGATTGGATAGCCGCATTAGATTGGATAGTATCAGATTGAACCGCATTAGATAAAATTGCATTAGATTGTATCGTATTAGATAAGTTCTGGTTTTTACATTGAATTTCCGCTATCTCCGTAAAAAGATTGATAAGTTTTCCTGACTTTTTAACATATTTTATCTTATTGTCGTTTAAATCAAAATATGCTATGCCTGAAGAATCATAACCTCTGTATTCTAAATTTTTTAGCCCGTTAAGAACAACTGCAACGCCGCTTTCTTCGGGTATGTTCCCTGCAAAACCCATTATTCCGCACATGTATTTATTTACAATAAATAATAAAAATTAATTTAATTATATTTTGTGTTATATGTATTATATACTCCCAAAATTGCCGATAGAATATTTATTTTCCGGATGAGCCGTCTAAATGCCGACGGCTTTAAAGCGTACCCGCCTACGTACCCGCTCACGCAGGAATGACTTTGCGAATGTTTAAGTTTTCCGCCCGACGGGTGTCATTTCCGCGTATGCGGGAATCTAATGTTCCATGCAGCTTTAAAGCTATTTTAAAGATTTCTATCGGCAATTTTGGGATACTGTAATATATTGTGTTATATATTATAGTATTATATATTTTTATTATCTATATTTTTTAATTTATTTAATTTTTTTAACCTTTTTAGCGCCCACCCTTCTTTGTTAATTTGTTCAACTCTTGAAAGAACAAGACTGCCTTCCGGAACATTTTTAACAACGGTTGTGCCTGAAGCCACATAAGAATCTTTCTCAATAGTAACGGGGGCTATTAATTGAGAATCCGAACCTATAAAACAGTTATTTTTTATAATTGTCTTATACTTATTAAAGCCGTCATAATTACAAGTGATAACGCCTGCGCCAATATTAACGTTATCCCCTATTTCGCTATCACCGATATAAGACAAATGTAATGCTTTAGAGTTTTTCCCTATAACCGAATTTTTAACTTCTACAAAATTTCCAATTTTAGCATTATTTTTTATATAAGTTTTAGGTCTTAATCTGGCGAAAGGTCCAACGTTTACTCCGTCTCCGACAATCGCGTCTTCAATAACCGAATAGCTTTTAATAACAGAATTTTTGCCTACGACAGAATTTTTAACTATTGCTCCGCATTCAATAACTGCATTTTCCCCTATTTTTGAATTACCCGATAAAAAACATCCCGGATACAAAGTTGCTTTTTCTGAAATCGCAACATTACTTCCTATATAGATATTATCCGTTGATATAAAATTAACATCTTGTTTTTCTATCAAGTCGTTTATAATTCTTTTCTGCATTAAACCGCTGCATTGCATCAGTTCTATTTTGGAATTTACTCCCGTAAGTTCATATTTGTTATAGTCGCTTACTCCGATAAAACTCTGAACTTTTAAAGATTGATTGTAAAATATTGAAATAATATCGGTTAAATAATATTCTTTTTTAGAATTATTGTTATCTACAAAATCTATAAAATTTATGAAATGTTTTAACTTAACCGCATAAATGGCTGAGTTGACTTCTTTTGTGTTTTGAATAGCTTTATTGTCAGGGTGTTTTGCTATTTCTTGCTGTTCAATAATACTTTTAACAAAATTTTTATCGTCTTTTAATATTCTCCCGTAAGAAAAAGGATTTTCTGTTTCAAAAGATAAAATGGTCAAATCATCATCGGATTCATTATGAAATTTTATTAGTTTATATAGTGTATCTTTAGTTATTAAAGGCGTATCGCAAGGTAAAATTAAGATATTTCCGGCATTGCCGCCATTTTTATTAATACTTTCAAGTAATTTGGCAGCTTGTTTAGCAGCATCGCCGGTTCCTAAATATTGATCCTGAACGGCAAAATCTATGGTTATTCTGCAATTTTTAAAAATATACTCATTTTTAATATAATCTTTTATTTGCTCCCCTTTATGCCCTATAACTATTATTATTCTGTCTATTATGCCTGTTGAATTATTACTATATTTATTATTTTTTTTATCTATTTTATCTATTTTATCTATTTTATCTATACAGCAGCTATTATTTATATTATCTGCGCTAATCGTTCTTTTATTAGACGACAATGGGATTTCGCTATTGTTTATATGATTTATACCCATTTTATCGTTTATTTTCAAAAGTTCGGATATAATATAATATATCATAGGCTTTTCTAAAATAGGCACCAAACCCTTAGGGATATCGGAACGCATTCTTATGCCTAAGCCGCCTGCAAGAATTACGGCAGTATAATTAGTTTTATTAGCCTCTTTAATTGTATTCATATTTGATATTTAATATAATAGCTTTAATGCTTCCTTCTATAGAAACTTATTTTCTGAATGAGCCGTCTAAATGCCGACGGCTTTAAAGCATACCCGCCCACGCAGGAACGACTTAGAGAAGATTTATAGTTTCATCCGCCATATGCAGTCATTCCGAAGGAAAGCAGACAGTATTTTATAGCCGTCGGCATTTAGACGACTCATCCCGTATTGCTTATCATTGAAATATCATTGATAGTTTCTATTGAAGAATTAAAGAATATATATTTTATTCTATAATATTTTTAATATGTTATTCTATAGAATTCAAATCGATAACTAAATATGTTTATCTTATCAATAATAACTAACAATATATATTATATAAATTTATATAATATATATAAATAATTTAATAAAAATATTTTTACCGTCTATGCCTGAAAACATCTAACATCGTAGAATAACCGTAAGTGGTTTTTATAGGCATACTCAATGCGATAAATATTACTACGAATGAAATAAACAAACCGCCTGCAAGAAAATACGGGTTCTTGTTTTCAATAAAAATCAATGCCGAAGCAAGTCCGATAAAACCGCCGATTAATGCCATAATCAACCTTTTTATAATATGTATTAAAAAATTTTCTAGTCCTGAAATATTTTCAGGATGGATTTTAACTCTAAACTCTTCTTCATAGGCGGCATGCATGACCCTTTTAGTATCTAAAACAAATTGCTTAACTTCGTTAAATACGCTTTTAATTATATTAACTGGGGACATCTTTTCCACTAAAGATATATGGCTTAGATATTTCTTTGCAACGGGGACTATATCTTTTACAAGATTATATGTAGGGTCTATTGCCGTTCCTATTCCTTCAAGAACAGCCGCCGTTTTAAAAATATATACTAAATTTTGAGGAAGTTCAAAAGGAAAAGCGTAAAAACTTTTCATAATTTCATTTATAATATCTTGAATTTTTCTATTTGATATACCTTTTTGAGATAATACTTTATATAGCTTTTCTGCGGCTTTCTCTAAAAGCTGTCTTGAAACTTCTTTGTTTATAATTCCAAGCGCATAATAAGCGTCTATAATCTCCGGAATATTTTGTTTAATTCCTGCAAGCACGGCTTTAATTAAATTTTCTTTTGTTTCTTCCGAGACGTGAATTACAAGACCAAAATCAAGAACTATTATTCTGCCTTTATCGTCAACTAATATATTGCCAGGATGCGGGTCGGCATGAATAACCCCTTTAATTAATGATTGATATAAATAAAATTCGATAAGCCTGTCTAAAACAACTTTCGGATTCAGACTATTTTGTTTAAGATTTGCTACATCGGTGATTTTAACTCCTTTGTAGAAATCCATAACAAGAATATTTTTTGAATTTAATTCAGTATAAACATCAGGAATAATTACCCATTCTAAATCTTTTGAAAATTTTTGAAATTCCTTAATATTTTTTACTTCATGCACAAGATCCATTTCTTCATAAATTGTAATTTCAAACTCTTTCAAAACAACAGAAAATGAAATTATAGATTTATTATCGGGGAAAAAAATTCCAATATAATTTAAAACATTTTTAAGAGTTAATATATCGCTGCTGACATTTTTTTCGATATCAGGTCTAATAACTTTTACGATAACTTGCTTGCCTTTATAAACAGCTTTATAAACCTGAGCAACTGAAGCTGCCGCAAAAGCTTCTTCATTAAATTCTTCAAAAATTTCTTCTATAGGTTTATTGCCAAAATCTTTTTCAATTATCGGTTTAATAAGTTTAAAAGAAACAGGCGGAACTTCATCTTGCAGCGTAGCAAGCTGTGTCAGATACTGCTCGGGCAAAAAATCGGCTCTTGTTGAAATAACCTGCGCTAATTTAATAAAAGTGGGTCCTAAAGAAGCTATCAGGGACGTGAGCCGCTTTGCAACCTTAGTGTGATATGCATCT
>DAHXMB010000190.1:0-1630 GCA_027365695.1 Candidatus Acididesulfobacter sp.
AAATTAAAAAAAATATTATAATAAGTGCAGCCGCTATAAATAAATAAATCGCAATATTAATAACCCGTTTAAAGTCTAGTTTCGTATCTTTAATAATATTTGCGGTAGGTAAATGGGAAAGATAAAGGGCATGTTTTAAAAAAAGCTTATATGAAATTCTGGACGATATATATTTGGGATGTTTTAGAATTATTTTAAGTATAGGCCTGCTGATATTTTTCCACTGAAGGTATGATTTATTAAAATAGATTATAATTTGACGATTATTTTTTAAAAATATGCTATTTTTTTTAATAAATATATTAAGATTTTTATACTGCCTGTCGGTTTTTTGAAACCTGAGGTTTAGTGTATTTAACGCTTTTTTAAACCCTTCTTTTTGAATCGGCGAAGGTTTTAAAGCACTGTAATATATAACTTTATTCAAGCTGTTTTTAATGTTTCGTATATCGTTATTTAATTTTATTGTTTTTAATAAAAGATTTGAATTAAATGAAGAAATATTTTTTATAGGAATTGGACCCGTAAAAAATATAACGCCTGCAATTAATACAACAATAATTATAAATAGAACACCTGCAAGATATATATTTTGATTTTTTATCATTGATATAATTTTATTGCGTTTTCGGGGGTGGGGGTAAAATGCGTAAATAGCGCCAACTTTAATTTTCCTTAATTATTATATTATCTTCTAAATTAAAAATATATTATAATATAATAAAATTTCACCGTCAATCAATATATTTAGAACAAAAATAGTCTCAAATACAATCCCAGCAATGTAAAAAATAAAACAGGAACGGTTAAAATTATTCCGACTTTAAAGTAATAACCCCAGCCTATTTTAATACCTTTTCTTTCTAAAACGTTTAGCCAGAGTAAAGTTGCCAAAGACCCTATAGGCGTAATCTTAGGACCTAAATCGCACCCTATAACATTAGCATAAACGGCAGGTTTAAGCATTATATTTTTTAAATTTGCAGAATGAATTGCAAGAGAGTTTATCATAACCGTAGGCATATTATTCATTATAGAAGCTGTGAACGCCGCTAAATATCCTGTCAACATTATAAGAGCAAAACCGCCGTAATGGGAAAAATAAGCAATAAACCTGCCGAGCATATATGTCAATCCGGCATTTTTCAGACCAAAAACTACAAGATACATGCCGATTGAGAACACGACAATGCTCCAAGGAGCATTTTTAAACACAGTTTTTAAATTAACAGCGGGACTTTTTAATCCTAAAAATACAAATATCAAAGCAAACGCAATGGCAAATAATGAAACGGGGAGATTAAGAAATTCGCTTGCGAAGTAACCGCCCAAGAGTAAAAGCAGAATTAAAAAAGAATACTTAAAAAGTTTTTCATCTTTAATAGCTTCTTTCGGCATCTTTAACGATTTTACATCATAGGTTAACGGTATGTCTTTTCTAAAAAACAAATAAAGCGCTAATGTTGAAATTATAATAGAAAAAATATCCGGAGCAAACATATTTATAAAGTAAGTAAAAAAACCTATATTAAAATAATCGGTAGAAACAATATTTACTAAGTTTGAAATTTTAAAGGGGAGGGAAGCCGTATCGGCAATAAAACCGCCTGCCATAATAAACGGGAGCATA
>DAHXMB010000215.1:0-3086 GCA_027365695.1 Candidatus Acididesulfobacter sp.
ATAAATATAAATAACGGGATATAAAACGCTTCTTATCTGCTGTATAATTCTGTATAAATTTAGGAATATATGTACTACAAATTTTTTATAAACAATATTTTTATAAACAATCAAGGAGATTTTATGATTTGCAAAAACAGCGCATCTAAAAAGTTAAATATTATATTCTCTCTTATGCTTATTATTATAATGTTTTCGGTATTTTCAATAACTAAAAAATCGTATGCCGCCAACTCTAATGCTATTGCTCCAAATTTTAATCTAAAGGTATTAAATCATAATTTTTCCGGTTATAAAAATATTAATTTAAGCGCTTTAAAAGGAAAAGTCGTGCTCGTTAATTTTTGGGCGACTTGGTGTCCTCCATGCAGAGCTGAAATACCGAGTTTAATAAGTTTTTACAATAAAAATAAGTCAAAGAATTTTATAATAGTGGGTATAAATGTAAATGTGACCAAAAAAGGCGTAAGAGCATTTACTCATCAATATAAAATGGATTATCCGGTAGTTCATGCAACATCAAAAGTGTTACACGCATATAACGGAATGGCAATACCCCAAACTTTTTTTATTTCAAAAACCGGCAAAATAGCATTTCATTGGAAAGGAATGTTGCCGAAGAGCGTTTTAAGTATTGTATCCGAACATCTGATGAAGAAATAAAATTATTGAAACAAAGTATAAAACAAATACTGAGTTTTAACTGTCCGAGAGTTCCGTTTTAGTGTCCGAAAATTTACGGCTGAGGTGTCCGAAATGACCGCTATACGCAGTTAAACACATATGAGCCTGCATCTTGTCGGCTATAAACCGTTGCGCAATCCTTATTCTATGGCAGATAAAAGTCCCTTAAGCAGATTGCGTACCGGAATATACCTATCATATTTAGTTTTAGTTCCTTTGATCGCAATCACATTGTTTTTTAAATCAATCTACCTCGTCCCACTTAAGATTCAATGCCTCACCCTTCCTGCAACCGGTATAAGTAAGAAATGTTATTAAATCTTTTGTTAGTTTGTTTGTGGCGTCCGCGATTAATTTATTAATATCTTCATCGGACAACGTTTTTAACATAGATAGTTCGTTTAGTTTTTTTATTTTAAAAGCAGGATTCTTTTCTATCAAACCTTTTTCAATACAGAAGTTAAAGAAATTAGAAAAAATTAAAATCTCTTTATTTAAATATGCAAACGATATTTCCGATTCTCTTTTATCGGAGTTTTTAGGTATTGCCATAATTTCTAATCTTTTTTTTAGCTGATAATTTTTTATATCGGATTGCGTAATGCTGGTTATATCTTTGTCTTTAAAAACAGGCAGAAAATGTATGGATATCTATTGTTTAACTTGTATCGTTCTTGAAGAGTTAATAATATTTTTTAGATAATCTTGAAAGAGATCGCCAAAGCTATTTATGTTTTTATTTAAAACCGGCAGGTTATGGCTTTCTCTTGCAAGGTCAGGTTTGCATGGATTCTGCGATTAATTGTGCTGATTTTTATCGTTAGTCTTAGTAGTTCCCTGATGCCGCTTGCCTTGGTAGGTTATGCTGTAATACCAGATATCGCCGTCTTTTTTCCTATAAATTGAAGCCATTTTAATAGTAGTAAATAGTAGTAATATGGTAGTAAAAATATGTCATTTCTATTCATATTTATACATATATTTGTCAAGAAGTATTTTACCTAAGCGGCTTATTTACTGCGGTTTTTGTTGGTAGGCGCGGACGGTCTCGAACCGCCGACTTCTACCGTGTCGAAGTGGATATATAGCTTATAACTTATTTAAATTATTAACTAATCAGGCATATATAATTTTTATGTGCGCTAAAGGGTGATTAAAATAATTTTTCAATCAGTTCCTTTTTATTTATTCCGAGAAATCCGGCAACATCGACAAGAATATTATTAAGCGTTCCGATTTTAATATAATCGTGACTTGGTATAGTTATGTGATGTTCTGCATTATTAAGATTAGTCGTTAATCTTAAATGGCTGCCTCTTTGCCAATCAACTTTATAGCCGTATTTAGACAGCAGTTTTGCTAATTCTAAACCTGAAATATCACGCGGGATTTTAGGCATATGCAAAAACTTCTTCTTTGGATTGGTGAAGCCTTATTATTTTAGGAATATCCGCTTTATTATTAAAATGGCATTCAAGAGCGTCTTTAATATTTTTTCTTAATTCCATAATCGTTTCCCCTTCCGTAAAAACGGAATATCCGAGAGCTTTAGCCGTATATCCGGATTCAAGGTCTTCTTCCACTAAAAATATTATTTCTTCCATAATTAACCCCGATATTATTTATTTAATTATTATTTATAATTAAAAGCTTCTTTAAGCGCGGTTTTTAAAGAAACTATTAATTCCTCTTTGGTTTTTTCCTGACAATTTACGACGGGGACTTCTTCTATCCAGCCGATCCACCAGGAACCTGATTTTTAAGTATTGCTGTAAACATTTTTACACCTCGTTAATTAGAATTATAGCATATTTTAAGGGATAATGTATGATTAAAAGTAATACTTTAAGTTTTTATTAAAAATATCGGAAGTTTTCTTTATCATACAGTAACTTTTCGGAAATGACCGCAATTACAATGCCTTTTATTTTTAATTCTTCTACTTTTTTTAAACGTTCTATTTTTTTAGTTTGAAGATTTATTTTGAATTTTATATCTGATTTAATAGGAATATCAATATCGTAATAATTTTTATTAGCAGCTTCTAATATTGCAAAAAGTATTTTATTTTTTCTTTCGTCTTTATCTGGTAAGTGATCCAACGAATCCTGACCAATAACGATAATTTTTCGCACTAAAACTAATTTATTAGAATTATCTACAGCAATTACTATTGCTTGGTCAATTATTTCTATTGTTGCTAAATCTTCTTCTTTATCTTCATCAAAAAAAATATTTGATTCAAAAAAATCTACAATCAAATGTTCTTCGGCATTGATAATATTTCAAGTTTTCTCTGCAGCTGATAAATTTTAATCTCTGATTGAGTAATATCTGCAATATCCTTATCGCTAAAAATAGGCAAAAAATGTATAGAAATCCATTTTTTAACTTTTATCGTC
>DAHXMB010000226.1:0-9796 GCA_027365695.1 Candidatus Acididesulfobacter sp.
GCTTCTTTGATGCGTTCCGGAGAAAACTCTATATTTTTCTCTTTTAATTTAAGCTCCAATGTTCTTTCTAAAAGAAATGACAAGAAACATATAACAAAGTGCCCTTTTATTCTTTTTTCGGTCCAGTGAAAAATAGGTCTTACCTCCATACTTGATTTCATAATGCGGAATGACTCTTCTATCTTCCATAAATGGCTGTATGCGTTAATTATTTCTTTCGGTTCTAAATTAAGTTCGTTAGTCTCAATTGCATAATATCCGTCAAAGGCTTCGTCTTTTGCTATAGCTTGAGCATCTAAAGAAAAAGAACATGAGCCTGTTTCTTTAATATACTTCTTTCCTCCTCTTTTGTTGGATGCTTTTACAAGGGAGGGAATTTCCGAATATTTAATTGCTTTATTTATTAATTTCTCTCTTAGTTTTTTATCATGAAGAGCTCTTTCGTCTGAATAGGTTACTATAAGATTTTCTCTGATATCAAATTCCTTATTTTTATTTAAATAATCTATTTTTTTATAAGAATACTTTTTTTCTTTAATAAAACCTTCTTTAGAAAATATTTTCTGCAATATATCTTTATTTAAAGATTTAAGCCTTGAAGAGATAATATAATTAAATCCCATATCCGATATTTTTTTAAGATTTAATTTAGAATTCATTCCTTTATCGGCTACTATGATAATTTTATCTATATTAAATCTTTTTTTTAATTTTAAAAGAGATGCTTCCAGCGTTTTTCCTTCGTATGTATTTCCGGGAAATAATTCATAACCTACGGGCATTCCGTCTTTATCTACTAAAAGACCCATAACGACCTGAACTTCGTTCAGTTTGTTATCTTTTGAAAAGCCGAAGTTTTTTAACGAATCCTTTCTGACGGACTCAAAATAGAAGGTGGTGACGTCGTAGAATACGACGTCTAAACTCTGATTAAACAAATCTCTTTTTCTATAAAAAAGTTCTTCTTCTATTCTTTCTTTATTATCTGATAAAATATCTAACGAACGGTACATATTATGAAGCTTAATATCGGGCAGATTAAAATATCTGTTTTTATGATTATATGCCGAAAGCTTGCTTTGAGGATCCAATAAATGGGTAAGGCTCATTAAAAAACAGGTATCGTTTAAAGAATAATCTATGTTTCCTGCTATGTCTTTAGAGCTAAGGATAGAATGAATACCGAAAGACTCCCAGAGTTTTTTATATATAACAAAGCCGTAGTTTAGAATATTTGCTTCCGAGATATTTTCTAACTCCATAACCTTCTTTTTCTTTGCAAGTTCTATAAATTTAATGCCTAATCTGTAAAAAGAAGGGTTGTTTTCAATTAGATCCAGTCTTCCGAGATTTAATATCTGTTTATGCTTGGTCGTTCCGTTTTCTCTATACGAAGAAACAATAGAAGCATATTTTATATTATTTTTGCTTGATATTTTTATAAACATAATAAAACTATACCATATTATATATTTAATGTAAAATAAAATATGATATATATTATAATATTTTCCTACTACACTTTTTATAAAACAGAAAAAATATAAAAATAGTATTCAGTGTTTACAGCATGTTAAAGGAATTAATTTATTGAAATATAGGATTTAGTGTCAAAGTCAGGGCAATTAGAAAAAGAAAAGCATTATCCCCGCCACTCTACCAATATCATTTTTGATATAACGATATTCAAAATAACAGGCTATTTCCATTTTGAAAACAACTCGGTAATTGAAATCAGGCGGCTAAAATAACAGGCAGGTTTCTTTTTTTTTAATTGCCGTTGCCTTTATATTTTATTGCCGAAAGAAACGAACTACAATAGTTTTATTTTGCCTTTTAATTTAATTTTAGTATGTTTTATACTTTAAAATAAAAACCGCATTTAAGATATTCATGTATTACTAATATGCTATGCCCTAAAAAGTTTTTCAATAGCATTATATTCATTCCGCTGTCTAATAAATGAATCTCTTTTGCGTGTCTTATTAATCGTTAATCCGCGCGGGCAATTTTACCAAAAAGTTTGCCATTTTTCAGTTTAAAAAACAATAAATAAAACAAAGTATTTGACAATCGGTTTAATAACAGGCAAAAATTATAGTATTTTGCTCTTTAAGTTTAAAAAACAACAAATAAACAAATTTGTTCCGTGTTAAAAAAAATACATAAATTCCTATTAAATCCTCTACTTTTCATCAATCCAGTTCGAAAAACAATATATATTAAAATAATAAATACAAAGTTAAAAAAAACTCTTGACAAATCTTATCTTGTTATATATTATATAGCTATCAAGATTAAGTTTTGGGAGAGGGTCTTATGAATAAAACAATAATATTAAATTACCTTGCAAAAAAATTTAATTTAAAAAACGATAACGAAAAAGCTAAAATATTTTCAATTGAAGACGTTATTAAAATTGCCAAGGATATTGATTTTATCCGGAAATCCATAGGGCACTTGCCGAAAAATAAACGTCAGAGATTAATAGATTTGTCAAATCTGAATAAAATAGAAAGGTTCGTTTATTCCAGCTTCTATAATTTTTATATGAAGAAAAAGCGGAAAGAAAGCGAAAATGAAGAGTTTAAAGGCAAAATAAATGCCAAAATTATAAAAAAATATATTTCCGTATATTATTCTAATTACCATTTTACAAAAAGCACGGATAAAATGATTTCTAAAATGAGGCATAAAGCTTATTACGATTTTTCTAAAAATAATTTAAAAATAAAGGGAGACTAAATTATGTGCTATTATTTGTACAATTTTTCGAATGACGGATTGGCTAGGGTAAAAAAGGATTTCAAAAAAAAGCGAAAAGAACTTAAGGAGTGGGCGTTTATCGATAAGACAGGCAAAGAAGCGATAAGCAATTTAAAATTTTTATGGCTTTGGGATTTCAAAGAAGGTATGGCTCGTTTTGTAACACGGACAGGATGGGGGTTTATAGACAAAAGCGGGGAAGAAGTCATAAAAATAGAAAATTGCGACTGGATCGATGATTTTTATGATGGGCTCGCAAGGGTCAAATTTTCCAATGGTTCTATGGGGTTTTTGAATAAGAGCGGGGTAATTGTGTATTCAACATAATTTTTTTTGTATATTTTTTTATACTATGTTATAATCTATCAAGATTAATAATTTAATCTATCAATAATTAAAGGGAGAAACTATATGAAAGCAAAAATATTGCTATTTGAATTATGGGAAGGATTGTTTAGAAATGCAAAGTTTATATTTTTGTGCTCGTTTATTTTATCAATAGTTCCTCTCTCTTTTTATTTAGCATTATACGTTAAAACCGGCGTTTTTGCTATACATCACGTATTGTTTTTTTATTTATTTTCAGTTGTTATATCCACTCTTCAAGTTGTTGCATTTGAAGACGAATTCGAAAAACCGCGCATGCAGGGTGAACTCGCTTTCAGAGTGTTATTGTTTTTGTTGTTGATTTTTATTTTTTCCGTTCTTATCGAATATTCAACCGCCGTTTTTTTTATTAAATCGCATTTACTTTCATATATATTCAGCGGTTTTATGATTTTTATGTCCATCTTATTAGATGTTTCTATAATCGCTTTTATAGTAACGATGTCCTACGATAAATTATATGTTTTTTTATACAATAAATTTGAATCTTTTTACATATTTTTCAATAAAAGAATAATTTAATAGGAATAAAATTTATGAATACAAAACTTAAAAAGATTTTAGAGATTTTTCTTGCTGCAGAAATGCTTATTTTTTCCGCTTTCCCGTCGCTTTCTTCTTTCTACGAAAATAATGCAATCGCAAGATATATTTTTTTTTATTTTATTTTGTTTTTCCTTACGACATTCGTCATCTTTATAATTTTTACGCCGCCGCTCGGAAAGCAAGAAATAAAACAAATTTTTCGCGTTATTTTATTTTTCTATGTGCCTTTGATGTTTATTACTAATGCGACTACTAACTTATTTTTTATGTCGTCTATTCCTTTCACGGAAGAGGTTATTTACATAGCATGCTCTATTTTTATTATTATATCTGCGCTCGCATTCGCTATTTGCGGAATAATATCAATTCGTTCACAAGGCACTAAATTTAGAATTTTATACAGTTTTTCAGAAAAATTATATAAAAAAATTGAAAAACTTGCCGAAAAAAAAATAAAGACAAATAATAGAGGATAATAAATTATGACGCTTGAGTTAGTAAGTTACGGAAACGGAGCTCTTTTAACAAAAGTAATTATGGCAGTAAGCTACATAATGAGCAATACAAATTACAATACCTTGATCCAATTAGTTGTAGTTTTTGCTTTTGTCGTTGGGCTTACATTGGCGCACCGAGACAACATCGCCGGCGGTTCGGTGGCGCTGAGACTAATCGTTACTTTTTCAATTGGAGCTATAGTTTGGACAAGTTTTAACTTGCCTCAAGACACCGTTATCGTCTACGACCCCGTTAATAATTATCAGACTTCCGTCAAAAACGTTCCCGTTCCTTTAGCTTTGCCGATGTATTTAGAAAATAGCATAGGCAACGGACTTGCTTCGTTATACGACGCTTATATGGGTTCAAGCGGATTCCCTTCATCTTTAAGCTATAATAATACCGGTTTCAACTGGGGTTCCGTAGCTACCCAGCAGCTCCAAAACGTTAATTTCGTCAATCCCTACGACCAAGCCACTATTAACAGCTATCTTGTAAACTGCTACTTTCCCGCCGTTCAATTGGGACACGCAAACTTATTAGATTTATACAACTCCGATAATATTTTGCAGACGCTCGAACAAGGTTCTCAAACAAGCGACGCTTTTCTTGCTCAGATTTACAATTCTACTACGGGTCAAAGCAATTACGAAGACTGTAACACCGCTTATAATTATATAGTCGGCATGGTAAACGCTACCGTCTCGACCGGCAGTACCGCCCAATCATACGCCGCCACCGTGGACGGAAAAACGCAGGCTCACGGTTTAACATTGGCTCAGGTAACAGACGATTCAGGACCTGCCGCCGATTTTTTATTAAACACGGGTCTTAGCTCTCAGCAGTTAATAGCTCAAACGGCTCTCGCAAACAGTATGTCTCCCGCTTTTCAACAGTTTTCGGAAAAGTACGGAGTGCCGAACAATAACTTAAGCTTCGGCGTGGCTCAGACGGAATATCAGCAGCAGACCGTCTGGACGCAAACCGCCTTTATGGCGAGAATGTTTCTTCCTATTTTGCATTTTATTATGGAAGCGATTATATTCGGTTCTTTTCCGTTAATATTTCTGATGACCTTAATACCCGGATATTCCAAAAAAGCTTTCGGCTATATTATGTCTATGCTTATGTGGCTGACGTTCTGGGCTCCCTTAATGTCTATCTTAAACGGTCTTTCCGCTTGGATGATATCTACTAACGGTTTTCCTTTAAACGTAACGGGAGGGAACGTCAACCTTAACGATATGGGTTATATTTTCAGCACTTTAAGACAATGGGCGTCTATGATAGGCTCCATGAGCATGGCAGTTCCTATGCTCGCTTACGGTCTTGCGACTATGTCAAACTTTGTCGGAATGGAAGTGGTAGCCGCGGCAACGGGAGCGATATCCGGAGGAATAAACACCGCCGCCCAGTCCGTTGCTACCGAACAGGGAGCTCAAAGTATGCAGGGGCAGGGTCAGCAAATGATGCAGAATCAGGCGAACAAAGCTTATACGGATCCGTCTCAATTTGACGGACTAATGGAAAATAACTCGGAAGCGGCGGCGGCTCATCAGCAGTATTTGTCAAAATACATAGGTCAGCACGGAATGGAAAATGTGGCAAATGCGGAATTGGCGGGAGCGAATTATACTTACGGTCAAAAATCCACGCTGGGAACAAACGCGGAACATTTCGGAGAATTAAACGCAAAACAGCAAATGGGTTCGCTTCAGGGATTGGATACTATTGCAAAAGCGAATGATTTTACTATGGAGCAGACGTCCGCTTTCATCAGCGAATACGGCGGGTTTTCCACGCTCAACAAAGCCAGAGGAACGGAAGCCGGCTTGGGCGGGTCTTTAACGTCTGGCAAGGTAAACGCCGAACAGACGGAAATAGATTCGTTCAATTCTGCAAAAGTCAACGATATGCTCGGGTTATATCAAAAAGAAGGCATGTCGCCTACGCAGGCGGGTTCTCAAATCGCAAAAACCAACGGCATAGCCGTAGCCGTGAAAGACGGAAAAGAAAACGTATATTTCGGAAAAAACGGAAACGTCGCTATGGTAACCGGTCAGACCGTGCAGAACGGATATACGGAAAACTGGGTTAAGGACGGAAAGGGACAGACGATATTTACAGATAGAAAGGCAGGTAGCAATACCGTAAACGGAAACTTTACGAAACAGGGCAATTACGTTGAAACATACGACGGTCATAAATATGTTTTTGGAACAAAAGCCGACGGAGCTACTCAAAATATAAACGATTATGCAAGACGATATATGGAAGCGAAAAATGCTTTATCTGGCGGTTTGGCGGGATATTCAAGCCCGCAAAGAGCTGTTCAAGTTTTGGATGAAGCCAAAACTCTTGCCAAAGAAGGACAATTTAAAGCGGCGGGAGCTGTTCTAAGAACATTCAATATGAATCCAAACCAATATAAAACCGAAGGAGCTTATTCCGTGCCGTCTATAGAAAATGCGGCAAATTCAAGAATAGACGCTATTCAAAGAGAAGAGCATAACATGCGTAGCGCCGGCAACGGTATGGTTGCCTCTTCTATAGCGTATCATAAAGAAGCGGCTGCAACAGGCGCTCCGATGCCAAACGCTAACCAGTCGTTTTATGAAACGACGGCAAAACCGCTTCAGGAGTTTTATAATACGCAGTTATCTACTTCGGTTAAAAACGGGGTTGCAAGCGATAGCGGAAGTAAGAGTTCAACAGCTAGCAAAAGTACATTCGAACAAAGTTATAATATTGGAGTTAATATTGGAAAGATTATAGACCCTGCCGGCGGGCTTGATATAGGAACAAGCGGCGGATATACACATGCAACTGTTTATTCATCCGAACAATATAGCAGCTTTAAGCATGATTGGTCTAATGCCTCGACCGTTGAAGCAAGAACAAACGTCTTAATGAAAAGTTACAGCGAGGGCTTAAGCAATATCGATAACATGAATATATCCGGAACGGAGAAAGCGGAACTTAAGGCAAAGCTATTGCAAGGGTTTTATGGAGCGGCTTAAATATTAATTATTAATCGTTTTCACCATAAGCATTTCCAGACACATCAATACAAGAACCTTTTATCATTGGAAGACCTGAAGCTGGATTTATTCTTGTAAAATCATTATCAGGAACCGTCTTAATCTTTTGTATCTCGTCTTGCAATTCTTGGTCGGTCATTTTTTTTCTTCTGTAATAGATTGCTACGATCGCAATTACAAACGGTATAGGCGGAAGAACCAACTGTAATAATTCGTTTATATTCATAATATTTTATCCTTATTATAATTATATTGCGTTATTATAATAAATTAAAAATCGAAATACCGGAAATAGCATCATTGATACCTTCGGCAAATTTCCGGTATTTTGGCGATATATTTGATAAAATTATATGTCCCAATACGGCACCGACTACTAAAAATATTAAATGTTCTTTTTTCATTTTCTTATCTCCTTTGCCTATTACCTCACAGGGCAATTAAAATTAACTTTACCGCCTCTATTCCCTCGATAGAGGCTCTTAACTTATATATACTACTAAATATATTAAAAGTCAAATTAATGGCGGAAAAGGGCGGATAAGGGCGGTAATTAAAGCATATAAAAAGATAGATACTACGGGGAATTGCGGTAATACAAAATAATAATAAATTTATAAATATCAAATAAAGAAATCGTCATTTCCGATAAATCTTTTATGATTGTTTCTAAAATTTTGCGGTTGATAAATTATTCCTTGCCAATCCCAAATTTTTGAGTGATTTAATTCAATTTTTATGGATAAAAAATTATCTCTAAAAATATTCCATATCCCTATAAAATTATTCTGGCAATCTTCTGATATAACGCAATTATCTAATTTACAATCATTGTTGCAATTAAGATAATATTCAAAAGATTTTCTCATTATACCTATAATAATATCTACAATTTTTATAGATGTGGACAATTCATGCAATGAACTATCGTTAGGTCTTTTAGAAATAAAATGTGGTCCGTCAAGTCTTATATTCTTTTGATTTGCAAGATTTTTTATAGCCTGTTCTATTTGTGATTCTCTTTGAATATTCCTATCTAAACACCATTTTATAGAATAATCGTAATCATGAACCGTAAATCCATACTTTTTTACAAAACTAAAAATTCTTTTAAAACATAATTCATATCCGCGCCAAATAAAATATTCGTGCATTTCTTTTTGATTAGTTCTGGTTATAATCTCATTTTCTTGTTTGTTTAAAATAAAAATAGAAAAATAGATAAATATATTATTTTGTTTTGCTGTTTTACTAAATTCGGAAATAAAATCATATAAAGTATTTGGATTGTTTTTTGCAACACCTTTTAAATCAGACCATTTTCTTAGCGGAGAGTTAAGGTATTTTCTTGAAATAGAGCGAGCTATGTTATTTATACTTAATAAATTCTTTTCTTCCGTCAACATGGTTCCGGATATAAAGCTTTTAGTTCCTTTACTATAAGAAAGTCCCGTATCTCCACACTCATCCGAAATAATAATAAACATAATTTTTAGATAAAAAAAAATACCTGCGTTTCCATTCTCTAGTGAGAATTGCGTCTCGACATAGGCGAGACACGCGCAGGTATTTAAAATTTTATATATAAAAGCTTTTTAAATTCTTGTATATAAGTATAGCATTATAAAATTTCTCTGTCAAGTATTTTTTTAGATGGGCTATTTATCTTGGGGCGTACATAAACATATTAGTAATCATCATCGCCATCATACCAAAGAGAACCTGACAAATTCATTTCTGCGCAATTTATTAAGGTAGAATCAAGAGATGAAGGATTATCATTATTTATATGTCTATGTTGTTTTTTACCAACCGGCCATTCAATCCCCTGAAAATCATCATCAAAGATGCTCGCAGTTTTGCTTTCATAAAAATTATCGGGGATAAGGCTATCGCTATTAGACTTATCCTTATTTTTACTATAACTTTCGTCTAAATCTACCGATTTAGTTTCGTTGATTAATTTCATTTTTTATATCTCTCCATGCCGCCCCTACTTCACTTAGGCATTAATTTACCGCCCCTATTCCTCCATAGAGGCTCTTAATTTATATATACTACTAAAAAAATATATTGAAAGTCAAATCAAAGGCGGAAAAAGGGTATTAGAGGGCGGGATTTTGGTATATATTAATATAGTGATTATAAAGGGTTGCGGAATATAGGATATGCTAAGCTAAAATATAAAAATTCGTTGACAGGATGAATGAATAAGGATAATATAAAATATTATTAAATATAAAAAGAGGAATAATTATGAGTTTAGAGGAAGGAATTAACAAAAGAATAATTAACAACAAAAAATATGAAGCGCAACAATGGTTTAAAAAACTTATTCAAACAAGTGAACAAATTGGTGATTTATATTCAATAAATTATGAAACTGCTAGGGTTATAGTCCACGATAGCGAGCGTAAAAAAGTAGGCGGAATACCAAGTTTAAGTTTTTTAATTGCGTCAAGAATATTTCCTGAAGAAAATAATGAAAATTTTAAAAATATTGATTTTAAATCCGAAGACGCTTCTTTTATTCTTTTACGTGTAATAGACGGCGCGCC
>DAHXMB010000030.1:0-9374 GCA_027365695.1 Candidatus Acididesulfobacter sp.
CGCCCTGAATCGAATATATATACATTTCTACCGACTCCGATTTCTACTTCTTGTTTTGTGCAAGTTCTTACTTTTTCAAGTTCGACGTAGTCGGCAAGTTCGGCAAGACTATATAAATTATTATGTATGTTCCACGTCGTCCAAAAGGGATTTAAAGGATTTTTCGTAATTAATCCAGCGTAGCCAAAGTCCGCTTGCAGTTTAAGGGTATAAGCTGTTTCAATAGCGGCAAGATACCTTAAAGCTTTTAAGCTCGAATCTGGAAACTTTGAAACTCCGCTTTCAAGTCGATATATCAAGTGTGCGTGCTGGTTCTCACGATTTATAACAACTATGTTAGGGGTTGCGACGTTTGCGTCTTCGTGGGCAAGGGCGGCGCCCGGACGGTCAACGTCGAATACTAAATAATTTACGATAAGGTGATTAAATTGAATATAGCGATACCTTAGCGCAGTTTGCAATGGTCGGATTTTAAGTCCTGCTTGTAAATTATCGGTGCAATAAGGTTTCTTAGGAAGTTTAGGAAGTAAAGGGCTTGCGTCTATTTCCTTATTATATTTAGCGAATACAATTAAAGGAGTTTGACAACTTTCGGCAAGCGGTATCAGCGCAAGCCCTATATATTTATTATATTATACGATTTTTTGGGCATTGTCAAATTCTCCTATTAGTTTTTTGTATTCGCTAAAATCAGTATATATAATGTTTTTAGGTTTGTCAATATCTGATTTTCCGTCATAAAGTGAGCTGTTTACTTATATTTTTACAAGTGAATAAAAAAAATTGAAAAAATCATTTTCAAAAAACTTCGTAGGAAGCGTTTTAAGGCGCGGAAGCGGTCAGGTAGGTATAATTATATTAAATTATTTTCACTTGCCCTTATCGGTCAAATTTGAAAGGATTTTTTATATGTTTGGAGCTCCTGCGGAAGTTCCTTTATCATAATGAAATTTTATATTCTTGCGCTGGCGGGGTTATGCTTTCAGTGATATTTTGCGTATTATTAAACGACTGCATTATATCCTCGCCCTGTTTAAAGTCGTTTATATTTTCCTTAAAGCCTTTTATTTCCTCTTGCGTTCCGTAAATATTCGTATTGTCTGTGGCTCTTGTCGATAGCACGTAAAAGCTATCTTCCCTTAAATCTCTGCCTACTGAATATAAGGTTTCTTGTTTAGTAGCTCCTTGCGCCTTATAGTTCGTGAGAGCGTAGCCGTAATCAATGCTATTATATTTATTTAAATCGACTTTAATCGTTTTGTCTCCGGATTCGACGGTTAATATTTTTTTATCGAAGTCGATGTCTTGTATTTTCCCCGTTCTCCCATTTTGAACGTCAAGGCTTTTATCGTTTTTTAAAAAAACTATTTCGTCCCCTATCGAAAGGTCTATATTTTTTTTCTCCCATACCGAAAAATTGCCTTTATTCTTATCCGAAAGATTTAATTCATACTCCCCTTGTTGCTTTATCCTATTAAATCTTTCGCTATCGTCCTTATAAATCCCCGTGGCAGTCGTATTTAAATATAATTTATCCCCGTCTATTCTCGATATTTCTGCTTTAGTTCCCCTTGCGATAAAAATCTCGTCGTCTATTTTGTAATTTTTATTAAAGACGAGATAGTCGCCTTTATTATACGACTCGGTGAACCCCTTTGCGGTAGCGTCAAGATTCTTATTAAAATTCACGTCTGCGGATATGCTTTTTTTGTCGATTAAATTATTTTCGATTAATTGCTTCCGGACGGCTTCGTTTAGCTGGTTCTTGTCATAATTCATTTCAGCGATAATAATCGTATCTTTTCCGGCTTTTATATTTTCTATGTAATGCTCCGTAATAGCCTTTAATTTTTGGTCTGCGTTAGCAAATTCCTTAATTGATTTATTAGTTTCAAGGTTCGATAATGCTTTATCGTATTGCTTCCTTGCCACAGCTTCCGCAAGTTCCTTTTGATGTTCCGTTTTAAATCTTTTCGCTTCAGTCATATTTACCTTGCATGACTTATCGATATTTTCCTGCGCCTCTTTAAAAAATTCTCCCCTTTCAATGCTTTGAAACTGTTTGACGTCTCCGGCAAATATGCTTTTTGCGCTCGTCTGCTTGATTAAAAATTCCGCTTGCTTATCTCCTATCATGCTTGATTCGTCGATTATTAATAAAGTCTTGTCGTTTATTTCGACGTTATTTTCTTTAAGTCCTGCTATAGTATAAGTTTTTTCTATGCCCGCCGCTTTAAGTTCGTTAGTCGCTTTTGCCGTGGGAGCTATTCCGATTACGTTATATCCGTTTTTTTCCGCTATTTCCTTAACTAACTTAAACGACGTCGTCTTGCCCGTTCCTGCGTCGCCCTGAATGACGTTAAATTTTTTATCGGTCGATAATAAAGAAACCGCCTCTTTTTGCCCGTCCGTTAACTTCCTGCCTGTCTTGTTTTCAAATGCTTTAATCGCATTATCGATTTGCTCTTTATTTGCTATCTTTTTGCTTTCTGCATTTGTCTTTAATGTATTTATATTATCCCTTACGACTGCCTTAATTTCTTTAGTGGTATATCTGCCGTTCGCAAGTTTGATTAAATCTTTATTATCCTGTATAGACTGCTTTATCGCTTCAATATCCCCTATTGCGTAGTTTTTCCTTAATGCTTTATTCTCTACCTGCTCGTATTTAAATATACGTGAATTTTCTGAAAGGTCTTTAATTGAGTTCTTTACCGCCTCGTCCGTTTTAGCTTTTAAGTCTATTTCTTTTATTTGCTTCTTCTCGTGCTTGGCTTCATAAATAGCGGATTTGATATTTTTTAACTGCTCCTGGTTAGCCTTGCTCTCTACCTGCTCCTTAATTTCTTTCAAGGTTCTGTTATGCTCTTTAGTAGCTCTTGTTTCTTTTTGCGCTATCTGCCTTTGTTCTTTTTCTGACATATTAGGGTATCTTTCCCTAATATCCGCCATTTTAGCGTCTATTTCTTTTTGGCGGCTCGAAAATGTATCTTTAATCGAAGTATCGTTTAAATGAATATCTGACATTCCTTTATTTCTGTCTATATCCAACTTGTAGCCTAAATCTTCCAATTTATGAAATAAGATATTTTCCTGCACGACTCCCATATAAACCTTATTTGAGTAAAGCTCCTTAAAATCCATTGCCTTAATATTGCCTTTTGCGTCTTTAGTGTAGTTATGTATAAAGACGTGCTTATGAAGTTCAGGGTCTCCGTTTCTCGATTCGTAATGAGTGAATTTCGTATAAATCATATTGCCGGTATGTTCAGCTTTTAATTTACCGCCTGTTCTCGTCTGCGTTTGTGCGTATCTGTCGGACATAATCTTTAAAGTTTCGTTAACTGATTCGTCAAATGCCTTTCTGATTCTGTCGTCGTAAACAGCTAATACGCTCGCATTTTTAGAAAGCGTAAAAGTAAAATCTTCGCCGGCAAATCTTTCTGGATCGCCGGCGTTAACCGATAATTTTTCGTTAGTGGTAAGATTATAACCGTTCGTTAAGGTCAAAAAATCGGCTTCGGAACATCTGCCGGACAGTTTAAAATCGTCCGCAAGCTCTCCGCCCCATTCCGCATTTTCTTTTTTTGAATCGAAATAATAGTAATCTCCCGCTTGTGCGTTTGATACTCTAACCGGCGTTGTAATCATAGCATATTTTATTTTTTATTTATGGTTAATGGTTTTATACCTACCAGCTCCATTCAGAGCCTTAAAACGCTTCCTACGAAGTTTTTTTTTAATCGATTTTGACTTTTGAGCTGACAAACTCCTTAATTGCTTCTTTAGCCGCTTCCGCTTCCGACTTCTCCGTCTTTTCGTCGATATCGATATTTTTATCCGGACCCGCCTTTTGTTCTTCGTTTTCCTGTTGAATAAAATCGTCGTCAGATGTGTTATCCTGCCCTTGTTCCTGCGTCTCCGGCAAATTCCATACAGTCCTTTCGACAAAAGCCTTTATGTCTAATGCTCTGGCTGGAATAAAAGATATTAAACCTTTTAATTGCTTTATACCGTTATCAGTTAAATATCTCCCGTAGTATTGCAAATCCTTAAGGTTTAATATATCGTTGCTGAAAACGTTTTTAGTTTTCCGTATATTTTCTGTAGTGCCGGAAGCTCCCCCGAGAAAACCGTCGCCGGTGGGATTAGAAGTAGATGTCAAGGTTTCCCTTACCTCTTTTTCGCCGAAGCTGTCGGCTATTAATTGCGCGCTTTCTTTTTCCGATGACCTGAAATGATATTTATTATTAGTATTTTCCATAATGCCGTAAAAAGCGTCGTCGTAAAGTCCCTGCATAGTCATCGGGCTTTGAGTCGATAAAAAGAAAGCAACGTTTTTATGTCTGCAAAGCGATAAAGTTCCGTCCAAATTGTCTATTTTTGCGATATTGGTCAGCTCGTCAATAATTATGTTAATTCTTGTTTTATTGTCAGTAAAATCAGAAGATAAGATATAATTATTAAGCATAGCGGTAAATAAAGATAAAAAAGGCTTTTCTTCGTCTTCGTAATCTTTATTGTAAGTTAAAAATATGTTCCTTTTTTCGTCTGGTTTAAATAGCCAGTCATGCAAATTAAAAACTTCTCCCGTAGTATTGAAAAATAAAAGATGCCTTATCTCTTGATTATAGGTCGTTAATACGTCTGCGTTGATTTTTTTATCGACTTGCTTTAATGCGATTAAGATGTCTTGATTAGTAGTCTTGCCTTGATTAAACAACGATAAAAGTTTATCTTCTAAAATATTCCTTGCTTCGTTTCTGAAAAAAGGTTGCGATTCTTTCGGATTAGGTGGTATTAAGTAATGCGACATCTGCCTAATTATCGCCGGATTTTTCATTTCCGATAAAAAGTTCCAACAGTGGCTTCGAGCGTCCATTATGTTAAGAATAATATCGCCCTGCCTATAAAAAGTTTTTAGAAAGTCGCCGTCAAGGTCATAAAATATAAACTTGCCGGGCTGTTTCATACGGCTTGATATAAATCTATTTAGCAGTTGCGTTTTTCCGGACCCAGTGCTTCCCGTAATTAAAGTATTTCTGATATCGAATTTTGATGAGTGAAAATATTCTTGCTGTTCGCTTGAAGATTTTTTTAAAGTGATATCGTCAATATCTTTATCGCTTTTAATTTCTTTGTCTGAAACAAACATTATCGCGAAAATTACTACTAACATAAATATATCAAAAGCTAATATTTCGATAATAATCGATTCGTGATGTCGCAAATTGAATATTCTTAACATACGGGTTAACGGTGCAAAAATAAATTTTTGAGTTGCCGAAGAAAACGAAAACCAATTATATATTCCTTGTATAAATTTATGAATTTTAGGCGTCATTGATTTATCATAAATCAAATATAAATATCCGCTTAAAGTAAGTAAAAAGAAAATGCCTGAGCTCAATAATCCATATACAAAATTTTTAATACGCTTCGTTGCAAATCTATATTTGCCGACGTATTTATTGTAAATGAAAAGGTATAAAACCATGATTACAACGCCGGTAAGTAAACTAAATACCTTTAGGTAATATTTCGGCGTTAAAAAATATCCTATCAGAAGTATAAAATCGATTAAGAATACTTTTAATCCAATTTCAAACCCTACCCATATATCATGATTTTTATAACGACTCGTATAATTAGAATCGTCAACAACTGTTCCTTTTTTTTCGAGGTTAACGGCTCTTTGTATCTCGTGATTAAAATCTGAAAATGCCGACTCTTTTTTAACCGGCTTCAGATTATTATTATTAGTATTATTCATAATTAAATCTCCTATTTTTTCGCAAATAATTTTGCGATTTGAATTTGTAAATCGTTAATAAACTTCTCGTCTGTCGTTATATTTTTTATAGCTTCCTTGATTAAACTTTCGATATTAAGTTTCGTTAACTCAATACTGTTTTTTTCAAAATAGTTTTGCAATGCTATATTAATTATATCAGTTTTAGTTTTATTTTTCTTTTCGCTTTCTTTTTGCAATTCGTAATAAATTTCATTAGTAAAATTAACCGTAGTTTTTTTCATATATACTACTCCTTTTTATGATATTCCATACGTATATCTAATTATAACATTAAACACTATATAATTACTGAATTGTAATAATTGTAATATTCTTATATAGAATATCAAAGAATATTAATAATGTCAATATTTTACTATATTTAAAGCTTTTATGTATTACGCAAGGACGGCATTAAGTCCGACCTTGCGTGTGTCTAATTATGTATTTAAATGCGTAGCACTCTATATTATCTTTTGCTTTTACTTTTTTTATTATCTATTGGAACATCTTTAAATATGTCTTTAATTTTTTTAGTAAAGTCGTCTATATTTTTAAAATCTGATAAATATAAATTGTAAGTTTCTTTATAGACTGACTCTACAAATGCTTTCTTAATTTCTTGATTAGTTTTTACAATTTGTTTTTTGGCTCGTTCAAGTTTTTCTTTCAATTTTGAAATATCTGTATTCATAATAAAATCCCCTTTATAATTTTTTTATTTTGAAAGTTTAAAAACCTCTTTGCAATTAATTTTAGTATTATACCATGCCTTACTTATATAAGGTTTATATTTGACCGGCGGTAAGCTTGTTTTATTATCGATAATACATTCGTCTTTTAATATTTTAAACTGTATTTTTTCGTTAGACGACAAATATTTTAACAATGGTTTAGCTTTCGTCGGATTAATATTTAGTATTGCGTTTAATCCGGTAGGTATTGGTCTCGGTTGACTTACATAAATTATAGCTATTGTTAATAATAATAAAAAACTTAAAGCCGCTATTATCACATTTTTAAACATAATCACATCTCCTTAATTTAAATTTTAATTTGTCTATTTGGAATATATAAAGTATTTTTTACTTTGTCAATAGATTTTATTTTTTATTTTTGATAAATAGAAAATAATTTTTTATTGAATTTTTAATAAAAAGTTTGATTTGGTCAAACTCATCGCCTTTTTTTAATATATAAATTAACCGTTCAATAGTTTCAAGGTTGGATAAATTTTCGTCCAGCTCCGGCGTGATATAAACTATGTTTTTATTTTTAGCTTTCATTCCGTCCCCTTATATTTTTTCTTAAGATATTGTTCAATTGCTTCACTGATTAAATCAGACATTGAAATTTTAGAAGCTCTCTTTTCGTATTTAACTTTCTCAAGAAATTCTTTTTGCTCTTGCGATAAATATATTAAAACAGTAGTTTTTTTGCCCTGTTCCTGCTCTTTAGTTAATACGTCTGCCGCTTCCTGAATAAATTCTTTTTCGCTTTTAGATTTTTTAAATGCCATTTTTTGCCCCCTGTATAGTTATTAAATTATTAAGATTATCTATTATCTTACATTTATTATATTATCTTGATTACTTATTATTATACAACATTTTATTGATAATGTCAAGTTATTTTATTATTAAGATAATATATTATTTTATTATCGATATAATATTATTATATAGTTTTCGTATTTCTGCGGTCGCTTTTGGGTCCGCGTTTAATTCACTTGCGCTTTGTCCGTCCTGTATGCTTCGTTTATATGCGACTCTTTCACATAAAGCCTCTTCTAAAAAATTTATTGAATATTCAGACATGCAAAAATTGATAAAGTCTTTAGTTTCTCTCGTTAGGAACGGATTCGGCGGTATTCTATTTAAAATATAATATTCTTGAAAATTATTATAATCTTTTGCTTTTATCAATAGATTCTTAATCCTTTCTATTGAAAATAAATCAAGCTGTGAAACGTTTGTTATGATAAAAACAAAGTCGGCAATTAATAAAGCTTTTCTCATCTCGGTGCTGTCTCTGCCTCCTGTATCGATTATATTGATTATGTTTTTATCGTTGTTTTTTTCAATAGTTTCAATATTTCTTATAGTGAATTTGTTCTTTTCCCTTAAGTTATTAATGCTGGTTAGGCTTTCTTGTCGGTCCGCGTCTGTAAGGATAACGTTATATTTATTTCTTTGAAACTCTACGGCGATATTAAAACTTATCGTCGTCTTGCCCGTCCCGCCTTTTTCGTTTATAAAGATTAGATTCATAATTTTTTGCCCCCTGTATAGTTATTAAATTATTAAGATTATCTATTATCTTACATTTATTATATTATCTTGATTACTTATTATCTTATATATATTTACTGCATTATATATACTATCTTATTATTAATATAATCTATTATCTTAATAATGTCAAGTTATTTTATCATATGTTTATCGATGACGAAATTATGATAATTTCAAAAGAGATTTTCGCTTTTGTCTTTACTCCCCCTTAGCAAAGGGGGTCGGGGGGTTAGGTGCTTTTAAATTTAAAAGATTTTGACCGCCGTCGTCGCAATTTTCAGAAAAGTTATCAACAAAATTTGATAGCGTTTTTTGCTGTCAAATTTTGCGTAGCATTGAGTTTTAGGAAATTTGATAACAGTTTTATCGTTGTCAAATTTCCGTTAAAAAACTCAATGTTGATTACTTTTCGTTTTGAAAATTGCCTTGCTTTAATGCTCATCTTTAGCCCCAAATATTGTAAATTCGAGTGTAATATAAAATGCTTTTTACAATATGTAGTATCTGCGGAAGCTCCAAAATGCCTATATGTAGTAATAATCAGCACTCTGTCAAGACGGAGCTTTCATTTTAAAAAAATAAATCCCTTCGTAAATTCTCCGCTCCGCTTGCGCTCCGCTCCGAATCTTACTACGGGTTTTTTAAAATGAAAGCTCCTTACGTTATATTAACACTTTCTAAAAAACGAAAAGCGAGAGAAAAAACGAGAGAGATTTTTAATTAATATAAAATTACAAGCGGGCTACTATCTGATTTTGGTTCATTGCACGGTTGCTTATTTTTCGTTAAAATAATAATACGCTTGACGCCTTGATATTCCTAATTCTCTTGCTATTCCATATATGCTATATCCGGCATTTTTAAGGGCGATAGCCTGCTCTTGCCTTTCATTTGCTATTAATGCCCTGCTCTGCCCTGACAGTTTGCCCCTATGCGATTGCGTCGATATAAACTTATTATAAGCTTCTCGGTCGTGCGTCCACGTCCACTTTGCAATAGATTTAGCGGTAGATATAACTTCGTTAATCGGCAACGGAGCAGGGAACAGGCTATTTAAGCCTTGCAGGTGCGATAATACTGCCTTTAAAAAATCTTGATAGGTTTTATCTTTTCTAAAGTTTCTTACTGCTCCGTATGCCCAATACCGCCCTGAATCGAATATATATACATTTCTACCGACTCCGATTTCTACTTCTTGTTTTGTGCAAGTTCTTACTTTTTCAAGTTCGACGTAGTCGGCAAGTTCGGCAAGACTATATAAATTATTATGTATGTTCCACGTCGTC
>DAHXMB010000036.1:0-7159 GCA_027365695.1 Candidatus Acididesulfobacter sp.
GGGCTGGCAAGGAAACCCCGCCAATAGAATGTCATGATCAGGGATCTCCTCAGATGAGATGCCTGTTATGTCGCCCTTCGGCCTCTCTCCAAAGTTTGCTTCATATTTATATTGTATTATTTATAAACTTTTAATAATTCAATAAATAAACCGCAACTCATCTCCGTCGATATAAAGATAAGAAATGGCATAGGCATGAACAGCTGGAAATATTGCGTACAGTAAAGAGGCATTGATAATTATGTTATTAAATTTAAAATTTATAGATCTATTCGCTGGCATCGGGGGGCTTAGAATTCCGTTTGACGAATTGGGATGCGAATGCGTTTTTTCATCTGAGTGGGATAAACATGCGCAAGATATGTATGAAGCAAACTTTGGAGAGAGGCCGAAGGGCGACATAACAGGCATCTCATCTGAGGAGATCCCTGATCATGACATTCTATTGGCGGGGTTTCCTTGCCAGCCCTTCAGTATAATAGGAAACGGCAAGGGTTTTGCCGATACAAGGGGAACGATGTTTTTTGAAATAGAAAGAATTCTTAGAGATAAAAAACCGAAAGCGTTTCTTTTGGAAAACGTAAAAAGACTTGTCAGTCATGACAAACACAAAACATTCCAAGTCATATTGTCGAAACTTGAAGAACTTGGTTACAGGACTCATTGGAAGATATTGAACGCGTTGGACTACGGATTGCCTCAAAAGCGGGAAAGAGCGATAATAGTCGGATTCAAAGAGAACTATCCTTTTGGTTTTCCAGAACCTCTTAAAAAAAGGACGAGCTTAAAAGATATTCTTGAAGATCATTCCAGAGTGGATAAAAAATATTTCGCTTCCGAACATATAGTAAAGAAAAGAATAGAGAAAGCCGAAGGGAAGCGAATACCAAAGCCGTCCATATGGCATGAGAACAAAGGCGGGAATATCGGTATACATGAATTCTCCTGCGCGCTTAGGGCTGGAGCTTCTTATAATTATTTGCTCGTTGACGGAATCAGAAGGTTGACCCCTCGAGAACAATTGCTTCTGCAGGGATTTCCGAGTAATTTTAAAATTGTTTCGGAGACTTATATCGGCAAGCTTGCTGGCAACGCCGTCCCCGTTCCTTTGGTCAGAGAAGTAGCAAAATCAATGGCGAAAGCGATGATTCACGGACCATTGTCCAAAGATGAAATTAACTTATATGATACGGCGCAAGATCTTTTCGCGCGGATGTGATAAATGGAAAGCAAGGACGCGTTAGACAAAATAATTAAAAAAAGCAGGGTTCATTTATATAAACCTATCCAAATAGCCGAGACGCTATATCACTATAGAAAAGGGGCAGATATAAACCTTTCAGACGTTGAAACGTATCGCAACATTAGCAAAAAATGGCGCGATGAAATCAGCAAGCTTTTGGTTGGAAGAATTTCGACGTCAACCCAAAAATTCCAAGACAATGTTTTTGGGGCAAACGCGATGCCGCCGCAATTTTTGAAAGAATTGGCGGAATATAACAATAAGCGTGGCGGAATTGTCGAGAACTACATTTATCATAAATTTAAAGAAAGACTTTCTTTGGTGCATGACGCGTTTGAATATCTCAAGGCTGGACCCGACGCGTTCGATCTAAACGAATTTTTGTCGCTATTCGTTCATTCTCCTGGATTAAAAAGAAGCATTGATAAAGTTTACGAGATAACCGTATACGCTCTGTTTAGCGTTATAGTCAGAGCGTTGAAAGTCGAAGTCAGTTTGTCGATAGAAAACGCGGACAAAGAAATATTAAACGACTTTAGCGTCTTTATCAAGTTGGTTCTTGGATTGTCTGAAAAAACTCTAATAAAAAAGATGCCCGCTAAATTGTTTAGGGTTGGAGTCACAAACGCGGCGGACAGGGGTTTGGATATGTGGGCGAACTTCGGACCCGCCGTTCAGGTCAAGCATCTTACGCTTAGCGAAGATTTAGCCGAAGATGTGTCAGGGAATATGACGGCGGATAGAATCGTATTGGTATGCCTCGACGCGGAAGCGGAAATGATAGACAGAATTATGACTCAACTATCGTTCAGCGATAGAATTCAAGGGATAATAACTATATCCGATTTGGAAACATGGTATAAGACTTGCCTGGCGGATAAATACAGAGATATGCTCGGGTCGCGATTGCTAATGGATTTAGAAAGGGAATTTAATTTTGAATTTCCCGCTAATTCTACGATAAATCCTTTCATTAAAGAAAGAGGTTATAAAATTGGGGCGTTGACAGGGGAATGGAGTCTTAGCGTGGATGACTGACACCGTATCGAAACAAAAGCGTTCTGAAATTATGCGAGCGGTCAAGAATAGAGACAGCGAAATTGAAATCGCTTTCAGAAAAGCTCTTTGGAAAAATGGTTTTAGATATAGAAAAAATTCTTCAAAATATTTCGGCAAACCAGACATAATTTTAAAAAAACACAAAACCGTTATTTTCATCGACTCTTGCTTTTGGCACGGATGCGAAGAGCATTGTAGGATGCCTTCGACAAAACGAGAATATTGGGTCGGCAAAATAAATAGAAACAAAGAGAGAGATAAAGAAGTCGACGGATATTACAAAAAATTAAATTGGAATTCGTTCAGAGTTTGGGAACATGAAATTTCCAATAAAATTGAGCTAGAAAAAAAATTATCGCAAATAATTAAAATAATAGGCTGTCGAAAATGAAACTTAAAGGGTTTCAAATTTTAAATTACAAATCTATTAAAGACAGCGGATATTGCGACCTTTCTTCCGACATAACCATACTCGCGGGCAAGAACGAATCGGGCAAGAGCGCGATACTTGAAGCGTTAAGTTGTTTCGATATTGACGTAAAAATACCCAATAACGCTCGCCCCATAGAAAACTCAGGCACCGGAACTGATTGGAGAAAAAAAACAGTAATAGCATGTTGGTTTGAAATTGATGATTCAACTATAAATGAAATTTCAAAAAAAATTGAATTGAATCAAAATTTAATTGATTATATAAAAGAAACTTTGCTGATAATTGAGAAATACGGGGATAATTCCTATAAGTTAGACCAGAAAACAAGAGATATTATAGATAAAATTTCAAAAGCCAATAAGGAAATTTCCTCGGAAATAGAAGAATATATTAATAAAGTAAATGAATTTTTAAACACCGATAATAATTATAATGCATCTGATTCATCTGTAGCAGTTTTATTAAAGGGTGTGGCATTGGCGACTCGGCAGCTACAATATCCAGAAATTATTTCAGATATCAGCAAACCTATTCCCGCCCGTAGCGTTTACAACAATCTTCAGAAGTCGATAGATAGTTTTATTAAAATAAGTAAGACATATTGCGCACATATAAAAAAATCCAAAAAAAACGAAATTGACGGCTATCTTGAAGAAATTAAAAATAAAACACGCTCTCTGCAAATCGAAATTTCCGAAGATAAATTATTAGATGCGATTAAAAAACTTATTCCTTCCTTTATTTTGATTGATAATTTTAACGAAACTCTGCCGTACGAAGTTTCTTTAGAAGAGGATGGCGAAAATGAAAAAATAGTACAATGTCTTGCTAATAATGCCAAATTCAATAGGGCTAATCTTAAAGGTTTAGCGGACACGCAACAAAAGCGAAATATATTAAGCAATTCTTCAAAAGAAATAAGCGATAAATTTAATAGATTTTACACTCAAGATAATTTAGATGTAAGCATTGAACTCAACGGAGACAAATTGTGTTTTGGCCTTAAAGAAAATGGAAATGTCAATATTTTTAAACTAGAACAAAGAAGCAAAGGCTTTCAATGGTTTTTATCTTTCTTTCTAAAATTAAACAATGACTATTGGGCGGATAATGTTATTTTTTTGATAGACGAGCCCGACTTGCATTTGCACGCAAGCGCCCAAGAGGATGTTTTAAAAATTTTAGAAAGTTTATCCGATCAAGGAAATCAAATTGTTATAAGCACGCATTCTCCTTTTTTGATGGATCCGAATAAATTGGAACGCTTGCGTCTCGTTGAGAAAGAAAAAGACAAAGGAACAATGATAAGCAATAAATTTTGGGCGAAAGGGGCGCTGGAAACATTAACGCCGATTCATAAAGCCATCGGTCTTGATTTAACAAAAGCTTTTTCTGTTGTCGGGAAGAAAAATGTCTTATTCGAAGGTATAACGGATTATTTATATTTTCAAGGCTTAAGATGTTTGATGCAGGATTCTGTTGAGTTAAACAATATATGTTTCATACCTTGCGCGGGAGCGGACACGTTACAAAACATTGTCCCGCTTCTTGTCGGTTGGGATTTAGAGTTCGCGGTTGTTTACGACAATGATAAAAAAGGAAAGGCGGCGGCCGAAAATCTAAGAAAAAAATATTTTTTTTATGATTTAAATATTATCAATATTCCATATCGGAACGGTGCGGCGATAGAAGATTTATTCGCGCCCGACGAATTTATTTCTTTTATCCCCGATCGCTGTATAAATAATTTGAAAGCGATAGACCAGAATGTATATAATTCGAAATTTATAAGAGACAATAAATTGGATAAAATAATTTTAGCCAGGAATTTTTTAAATAAAGCGAGAGAAAACAATATTGAGTTGTCTATGGAAACGATTGAAAATTTTAAAAATATTTTAAAAGATATTGCAACGTTATTAAAAAACTTTGATTATTGTGAAACGAGCAAAAGAAAGGATAAAACCAAATGAACAATTTTAATGGAAATACTTTTGTCGCTTTATAGATATTTCCGGATTTAAAAGTATCCTGAAAAGAGATCGTGAGGCAGCTAAAAAAGTATTAGAAAAATTTTATCAAGTTGGATATTACGCAACTTTGCCAACTCAAAACAATCAAAATGACGAACTAACTAAACCTAGCGGTATATTTATATCGGATTGCGGCATATTGTTCGTTCCGAATGAGAGCAAGGATAACAACGATGCAAAATTAAACAGTCTAAGAATGATATTAAATGCTGTGCGAGAAATAAATTGCGAAATGCTTAAAGAAGATATTATTTTAACCACATCTATAGCATATGGAAATTTTAATTATACAAGCAGATTTAACCACGAATACATTGAGAAAAATTTATTATATGGCGACGCTTATATTTACGCTTATTTTGATAATGAAAATGGACTAAGAGGAAAATCAGGACAATGCCGAATAGTTAATGATGAAAAAATATATGAATTAATAAAAAATAATAAATATAAAAGTGGCGATATATTGAGTTTATTATTGCAAAATTACAATGATTCTCATAGGTATTATTATTATTTTTATTGGATGTTGAAGCATCCTAATCCTCGTGACATTAAAATTTTTAAAACTAAGTACAATCATTGTCTTAAAAACGAATTTAAATGGGATTGCATTAAAAAATTGTTTGAAAATTTCAATAAATGCGATGATATTCACAATTTTTAGTTATTAAAAAATATTAAATAAGATAATTCAAATTTTTATGTCAACATAGAGACATAAACGGAAATTTTGCCTGTAAAGATGAGGTAATTCGCAAAATATTTTATAAAATTTTGCTCATTTGGAGATTTGAGCCAATGTCTATAACTGTTATAGAAGATTTTGAAAAAGACCTTTTAAATATTCTACAAACCGAACTTAATGATGATGCTTCAACTGACATTAATGAATTATTAATTAAATTCTATAATAAGTTTAATAATGAAATTCCATTAAAAAAATATAAAATACTTAAATCTAAAGAATTTATGCAAAATAATCATACATCTTTATATCAATATCAAACAATTTTACAAGAAATTGAAAATGAACTAAGTAGCGGAAATAGCATATTGTATCGTCAAACAAATAGATTTAAAAAACCTGCATATGTAGATAAATTTAATGCCTATTTAGGCGTACATCATCTTCACCTTGGAAAAAAAAATGAAAGAACAAGTTATTTATTATTTTTAATGTTTAATGATGATACCGCATATTTTATTGATGTCGCACCTCATAATTTTAGCAATTTAGATATTCTTGAGATAATACACTCTAATTGGCCCGAAATAATTGAAAGATTTCGTGTCCACAATATAAAAAATTTAGCATACGACATTGATGCTATTGTCTTTCAAAAGTTCATGAAGTTAAATATTAATACCCTTGCAAAAACAAAAGATGGGACTATTTATAATCTTTGGATTGGTGGCGGAGTATCCACTAATGGTTCATCCATGCAAGCTGTAAGGCAAAGTATAAATTTCATGAAACAATTAAAGAAACTTCGAAAATATTTTGCAGATAATAAAGAAGACATAATAACTAATATTTTTAACCAAACAAAAATTAAATATAACACATTAAGATTAAAGTTAATAAAAAATAATGGATATTTTTCAATAATTCATGAAAAATCGGGTTTATTATTTATTTTTTTTTAAAACACATGATATTTTCCAAAATTTTATGTCAGTATAGTATAATTCAATATAAAACTCTTGAATAAAATAAAAAACAAAAGAATATTTATATTGCCGGTTATAATCACCGCCCTTGGCGTCATTATCCTATATTCTTTTTTATCCCGCAATATCTCAGATATTTATTTTGCCGTTAAAACCGTGATTTCAACTAATAAATTAATTATCCCTGACGGTTTTAACCTTAAATACCTTATCCTTTTCACAGGATTAATTTTAATGTCCTTTACGGATATGCTATTTGAAAGAATATCTGCGGTTATCCCGATATTTCTTATATTAACAGGCTTTCTGTTCGCTTATATATCACATACGCCCTTATTAGCCGTTTTAGAGGCGTTAAGCATAGGTTTAGGTTTGTTTATCCTAATTGATATAACTAAATTAGGCTCTTACGCTTTCGGCGATATATTGACGGCAGGAGCGATAGGTTCGTTTGTTGGGATAGAAAATATAATTATTATTTCAGTATTGGCTATAATATTAGGAAAGCTGATAGCTTATTTCAGCGCAAGATTAGACGGGATATTTGATAAAAGCAGAGTGCAATCGTTTAACCCAACTTCACCACTCTAACCTTAAAAATTCATAAAAATACCCCTAAATCAACCAATCATAAACGAACTTATGCGGCTTTGCGGGTGTTTTTTATCTAAATTACGTTTGTAGTCCCCCATAGATATATTATTTACTTGACATAAG
>DAHXMB010000048.1:0-9773 GCA_027365695.1 Candidatus Acididesulfobacter sp.
TAATGCTACTGCGGTTAATAAACATGTAACTAAAACTCAGGCAGATAAATTAAATGGAATAATGCTTACAGTTCTTAATATTCCCGCATGGAAGACTGCCGCAGCAAAACAGCAAATTAAGTCTTTAAAACAGACAGGAGTCTATATACCGCAAAATATGGTTGCTATTATTAAAATACATAAAACAATAACGGGTAAATTAAAAAATATAGGAATTAGACCAAAAATATCTATATTAAAGACATTGAAGACAATTAGTTTAAAACCTTATATTTTAACAAATAAAGAACATACTATTTATTTAAAAATAAATACAAAAAATAAGATATTAATACATAAAACAATCAACATTAAACAAGTTAACGTTATGATTAAAGGATTTAAATACGTAAAAGGTTACGAAATCGTTTATATAAGTTTAATAAATAACGGTAATACAACAGTTATAAATGAAAATTTTAAATATTCTAACGCAGGTAATTCATTTAGAATAAAAAGATTGGAAACTATAAAGAATTTAACAGTTGCAAGCAGGTATAAAAAAGGAATAACTTTATGGCTAAATTTTTAATTATTATTTTTATAATCTGCGCTTTTTATTCAAGCGCTTACGGATATTCTTATAAGGCGATGGTGAGAACTATATTTACCGCTTCAGAAGATTTTGACGTTCCAAGCGCTCTTGTTTTATCAGTCATTAAAGAAGAATCGGATTTTAATATAAATGCTGTTTCAGACACCGGAGCAATCGGTCTTATGCAATTAATGCCCGGAACGGCAAAATTGATTGGCGTTAATCCATATGATCCTGCGGAAAATATAATAGGCGGCGTCTATTATTTAAGATATTGTTTAAATTTAAAAGGGAATAATATTGCTCTGGCTTTAGCATGTTATAACGCAGGACCTGACGGCGGAGTGCCTTATTCAACTTATAATTATATTAAAAATATTGCAGCGTATTATGAGGAAATCTTAAAATAAATCATTTATTTTTTACAATAGCGAGCAATATTAATAAATTGTATGTCAGGTGTGTAATTTATTTTCATTTTAAACAAAACAATATCTAATAATACCTATAATAGCCGTTTGCGTTGCGTCAGCGTTTAATTTATTTTAATTTTGAACGCTTAAAAAATTAAACAAAATAAAAGACAAAGTACAATTTAATTTAATCCCAAATCTATATTGACAATTAAATCGGGGTTGACAATTTATGATGATTAAAATTCTAACGGTAATTTTAATAGCAGTAACTTTAATAGCAGTAACTTTAATAGTTTCAGGATTAACAGTTAATACTTTTGCTTTTAACTTGCCTAAAATTAAAATCAGCTATGCTAAACCTAAAATACCTGCTAAAAAGAAAATACCTTTAGCTTTAAAACAGAAAATATCCTTAAAAGGCAGACTTTCTTTGAGTTCTATTTTTTATATGCTTTCTTTGGATAGCCGCATCAATTTCAGCTATTACAAAAATATAAATATAGATAGAAAAATGACGGTTGTTTTTAACAATGAACCTTTATATAAAATTCTTTCAATGGTTTTATCTAATTATATTTATCATTATAATAAATATTTAAATAAAATAACCGTTCATGCTTATATAGATAAAACTTATAGATTTTCTATAACGGCGCTTACAAATAAGGTTAATTTTTCAGTCGGCTCCGTTTCTTCTTCAAATGCATCTAATAATTCGCAGTCTGCTGCTTCAGCAATGGGTTCTGCGGCAGGGGCAATGTCTCCCGCAAATTCTATGATGGGCAGTCAAACTTCTACAAATCCGGCGGGAATGATGTCGGATACTATGACTACTCCTTCTAATTCCTTTTATAAGGTTCTTCTGATAAACCTAAAAACAATCTTTAAGGGTTCAAAGAAGTCTTATTATAATATAGTTCCGAATTACGGTCTTTTAACGGTGCATACTAAAAAAAGAAGAATAAAACAAGTTGATTTATTGGTTAAAGAGCTTAAAAAATTATCAACCAAAAAGATTATCTTGTCGGTAAAAATTTTAGAAATATCTTTATCAAATCAATATCAATTCGGCATTAATATGCAAGAGTTGTTTCAAAATGTAATGAGAGGCAATGCTTTAGGTATTTCTAATATCAATTTTTCTTTAAATTCAGGCACGCAGACGGGAGCAAATAACTCAGGCGATTATCTATCTTTTACCGGTAATAATTCAAATCAGGCGGTTATTAATACGCTGCAGACTTACGGCAATGTTCGGCTTGTTAATTCAGCGGTTCTTTCGGTTTTAAACGGTCAAACAAGAGTTATATCTTCGGGCAGCGTAATACCTTACGAATCCGGCGTGCAGGTAGAATCCTTAGGTCTTTCAAGCTCAACGTTATCCTACCCTCAAATATCTCAGATTCAGACGGGATTGTCTATTTCATTTACGCCGCTTGTAAGAGGAAATAAAGTATATGCGACAATAGCCGTTGTGGATAACAATGTAAACGGGTATTCTTCTTTCAGTTCTAACGGAAATAGTTTTGACGTTCCAAATGTGGATACAAAAACAATGATTGACACATTCGCCGTAAAATCTAATACGTCCGTGTTATTGGGCGGACTTACGACGGATTCTGCAAACAACAACAAATACGGCGTTCCAATTTTAGACGATATTCCGGTGCTGGGTTACATCTTTAGTGGAATAAATAATACAAAAACAAAAACGGAAATTTATATTTTACTTAAACCAAAAATTGTTAAATAAAAAACTATGCCGTATTTTATAATCCGTTTATTACTATATCGTTTTTAGATAAATTGTTAAATAAAAATGGGTATTATTATGAAAATATTGCAAAATAATAAAGGTTTTACTCTTATAGAACTTATAATTGCAATGATAATTATATCAATTATAACCGCGGGCAGTATTTATATTTACGGCGGATTTATTAGCTCGGCGCAAGTCTCAAGTACCGTATCAAATGTTGAGAAATTATCTAAGGCTTGCGTTACATATTCTTCAGATAACGGCGGAAGTTTTAACGGACTTACTGCCGCTGCGCTGCAGCAAGATAGCTTATTGCCGGACGGGTGGCTGGTATCAAGTGAAGAAAATAATCAAAATAATGTGAACCCCTTAAACAATAAAGGAATAGTGGCTGATTATTGGATAGGAGAACCAAAGGATTGGCCGTTAAATATAAACGCAAATTATATCATAGGTATTATGTCTCTAAGTATGACGGATAGACAAGCATTACAAATTTGCAATGCCTTAGAAAATCAGATTTCCTATATCATTTGGCAAGATACCGCATATTCTTTACAGGGCAGCGCTTGTGCAGCAGTAATACCTGATAATAATACTCTAATATCTGACGACAGCGGATCTACAATACTTTTTGGATTTTAATTTTTAATTTTAAGGAGGCATTGCAATATGAAAACATTACAAAATAATAAGGGTTTTGGTTTAATCGGTATATTAATATCTCTTATGACAATAATGATTATAACCGCCGCATCTATACCGTTTCTTGAAGGCGCTAATCTTAACAATCAAGCTAAGGCGGCAGTTAATACGGCCAATAGTATTATAAAAGCCGAAATACAGTATCAATTGGCAGCGTATAGCAACAACGCGCAGAATAGCGTTAAAAATACCCTGTTTACAAATATTTCAGGACTGCAGGCAGGACTTTCGGTAAATGGAGTTAATCAGATTTATCTGCCGTCGGGACTTCAACGTGTAAATCAAGGCGGCGATTGTGTTCAGCAGTCTATCGGTACTAATACTGTAAATATGTGTCTTAATGATACGCATAACGGCACATTTCAATTGAATATATCAGGCGTGCCGCCTGCATATCAAGGAATGTTTACAAAAGATATTTATAATGGGGCAAGCGCATATAACAATGGAACAATTATTACGCCTGTAAATGTAAATTTTAGTTTTTCGGCATATCCGGCAGCATCAACAACAAATTCAACTTCAACGCCGAATCAAATATCGGCCGCGCCAGCGCCAAGTCAGACAGCACCTACTTTTAGCGCCTTGGAAAGCGGATATGGCGACCCAAACTATGTATGGTATATTACGGATACGGCTTATAACCTTAATGAATATATCGGCGTATGCGGTCAAAATGTACAGTTATCTCCCACTGAATCAACAACTGTAACTATAACCGATGGTTGTTCAGCGTCGCCTTATTTACTTTCTTCTTCACCTCTATTATAAAATTTATTATAAATTAACTAAATTAACGGGGATTCTTATGAAAAAGGTTCGAAACAGATTAAATAATAACGCAGGTTTTACGATGATGGAGCTTATCGTAGCTATGATAATCGTATCTATACTTACCGCAGGCGGTTTATACGTATATTCGAAATACATGGGCGTCTCAAAGGTAACGTCTGCCGCAGGTCAAGTAAACGCTATGAAAGCTTCGGTATTAAATTATATGAGTCAAAATCAGGGCAGTATTCAAGGGGTGACCGTGTCTGCTATGGTTACACAGGGGATCTTAGGTAAATCATGGGCGGCAACGGCAGCGCTTGCTCCCGGGGCAGCCTGTCCTGCAGACTCAACTACAATTTATCACTGCGACCCATGGAACGGGACAATAAGCGTAATGCAGGATACAACTTTTTCTAATGTTTATGAAATAGAGTTTGGATTAGTTCCAGAAAACGACGCATATAAAATAGCTGCCGATTTTTTTAACTCTCTCGACAATACGGATTCAGGAGAGGGAAGCGGAGCAATATTTAACGGAGCAGCTTTAACTCCGAACGATACGCAGGCTGAGACGTCGAATGCGGCTGGAACTTTAACTTTATATTTTAAGGTGTGATTATGAGACTTGGCGAAATATTAATAAATAACGGTTACTTAAAAGAAGAACAGCTTAACGAGTCTCTTTTAATACAGTCAAAATCTCAAAAACTGTTAGGACAAATAATAACGGATTTAAGATATGTTAATGAAGAAACCGTTATAAAAACAGTATCTCGCCAGCTCGGAATAGATTATATGAATGTAATCCCCGATGATTTTATAGTTTCATTTGATTTTTTAACAAAAGAATACTGTGCTTTAAATAACTGTCTCGTCCTTAAAAAAAATGCGCAAGTTTTGCTGATAGTCAATATCTTTAACAGTAATATTTATAAAGATTTATCTATATTAACAAGTATTACAAAGATATATATCGCAACGACTGAATTTATTTTGAAAAATTTAGGCTATTTAATAGAAGAGCAGACCGATCCTGAAAAATATCTAAAAAATATAATAGATATGGCAGTCTCTAAAGGCGCTTCAGACATACATCTTAATCCGATAAACAATGAAACGGTATTCTGCCATATGGTAATAAACGGTAATTTACAAAAATTAAATCCAATTAGCGTAGTGTTTTTTAATCAGCTCAAAAATATTATAAAAAATAAGGGCGGAATAGCCGCTAATGTTAATCCGAAAGACACGGTAAGCTTAATGTTCACAACAGGACAAATTCAAATTAGAGCAGAATTTTATCCTGAGCGAATCAAAGACTCAACGGAAAATCAGCATAAAATAACCTTAAGACTTTTAGGCGGAAATAAAAGACTCTTAAATTTAACGGATTTAGGTTTTAACGATGAAACCATGGAGCTGCTGAGCAAAATACTGCTGTATAATTCAGGGCTTATTTTAATTTCAGGACCGACATCGGCGGGTAAATCCACAACGGTGTTTGCTATTATTAAAATGATAGCGGAACAGATGGACAGATATATTTATACGATAGAAGATCCCGTAGAAATACATTTATCAAATTCTAACGTAACGCAAGGCGAAATTAATGAAGTAATAAATTATGAAAAATCAATTAAAAGCATATTAAGAAGCGCTCCGAATGTTATCGTAATCGGCGAAATAAGGGATAAGGAAGTTGCAAGACAGGCTATTATAGCCGCCGAAACGGGTCATCTTGTTTTTGCGACGGTTCACGCAAGCTCATCTTTAGGAATTATAAGACGGCTTGAAAATTTAGGAATAGATAAAAATATCTTATTGGATTCAGTCAGGATTCTTATGGGACAGCGGCTTTATAACGAATTATGCCCCGATTGCAGAGAATCTAAAAATATTAGAGATTATCCCGAAAGGTATTTAAAAGATAATCTAATAATAGAAGCGGTTAGAAAAAGCGAAGCTATAAATTCAGATTTTACCGTTTACGATAAAGGACATAGACAATGTAAAACATGCGGCGGGGCAGGGTATATTCAAAGAAAAGCTGTACTGGAGGCTATTGATGTTACCGACGAAATTCGTCTTTCTATGTTAAACGAAATCTCTATTTTTAATATAGAAAAATCTATCAATTATAAGACATTGAAACAGCGGGCTTATGATTTATTAATCACAGGTTTAATAGATATTAACCAATATTATAAAATAGGATATTAATAATATGGAAAAAATAAATTTAGCGGTAATAAAAAAATACGATAAATTATGAAATACATCGGCGTAGTTTTAAACAAAGAAGGAAAGACAAATTATTTATATATAGAGAGTTCTTCCTTGACGCAGGCAAAGGCTAAACTGTTAAACGACGGGTTTATAGTAAAATATATATTCCCAGACCTTAAATCTATCATTTTGTCTATTCCGCTTACTAAGAGGATAAAAAACAATGATTTAAGCTCTTTTTTTGAAGAATTGTCGTTTTATTCAGGAGCAGGCGGTCTGTTGTCTTCTCTGTCCAATATGCTTGCCGTTTATTCATATGATTCAAAAAGAATGGATAATGAAGATTTTTATAAATATATAAATAGAATTTTTAAAAATTATAAATATAAATCTATTAGCATTCTGATTTCTAAACTATTGTCGGAAACAACGGCGGGTAAAAGCTTGACTTCTATTTTTAAAGATCCTTCGCTAGGTTTTCCGGAAGAGGTTGTAGCAATTTTAAGCGCTGCAGAAAAAGAGGGCGATATAGAAAAAGGATTTAAAGAGATTTCTAATTATTATAAAAGCGTATATTCGTATAAGAAAAAGTTAGGCAAGGTTATAGCGTATCCTGTTGTGTTATTTTTATTAATGATAACAGCCGTTGTTATATTTATATATTATGTCACTCCTAAATTTATGAGTTTTATTGAAAATGTTAAAGGCATTAAACCGCCTCTCGTTTTAACTTTAATGACTAATATAAAGCCTTATGTGCCTATAATATCGTTAATAGCCTCTGGGGCGCTATTAAGTTTCTTTACTTTATTTTTTATTGATTACAAAGGCTTAAAATCTAAAACTTATAAAATTATTTCAAAACTTCCCGTTGTATCCGAAGTTATAAATTCAAGCTATCTTTCTATTTTATTTTATCAGCTTTATGTTTTAACAAAAGGGGGAGTTACCATAATAGAATCGTTTAAGATTGTTCAAGAACATACAAGAAATTTATACTGGAAAAAGAATATAGGATTATTAATAAAAGATTTAGAAACAGGTAAATCTTTATCGGACGGTCTAAAAAGATTGGATATAAATCCGCTTGTTTCTGCCTATATATCTGCCGGTGAGAAGACCGGCAAAATTGATGAAACATTCGACGGACTTAAAAATAGGTATAAAGAGTTATCCGATGATAAAATTAATATTTTTGCAAGTTTCATAACTTATATGACACTATTTTTAGCCGCTGGATTTATAATATTTTTCTTTTTGAATTTATATCTGCCGTTAATCGGTTCTTTAGTAAACGGAGTAAAATAAATGAGATATAAAATAATATACAATATAGACAGAAACGAATCTGCCGTGTTAGACGAAGCATTAAGGGGCGTCGCATTTGTAAAAGGATTGCCCGAACAGGACGGAGATTTGTTTTTAATCTCAAAAGAGATAGAGCCGAAAATATTAGATTTTTATAATAAATCTTTATTAAAAAAAATATATAAAATCTTTAGGCAAACAGGTGTTATATTTTAAAAAAGACGGCGGTTATTACATATATGAAGTTCCCGATATTTCTCCGTATAGCCAAAAAAATATAACGCTATATGCTTATGTTGTAAATAACAATATTGATATAAATAAAGAATCAGTTTTAATTGAAGATTACGGTCAAAAAATAAGAATATTCGACGGAAAAAGCATATTAGATATAGACATAAATTTAAGCTTGCCGTTTATCAATCAAATAATAGCTGCAGGAAAAACAAATCTATATTCAAATACGGAAAAATTTAAAGATTACTTTAAAACATTTAACAGAATAGATTTATTTGATATTTTTTCCTGTCAGGATTTTATAGCTTCAAAAAAATCATACAATAAAGAAAGATTTAAATTTGATTTTCTTATAACAAAAATATCTTTTGCTATTTTTGCCGTTTTAATTATTTTGTCTATTTATTTGAGTAATATAAATAATAATTTAAATAATCTTTATTCGCAAAAACAGCAAACGCTAATAAATTTAAAAAAACTTTCTTTAGAAAACAATAAAATATTGTATTTAAAATTATTAAGAGACATAAATTTATATAAAAAAATTAAGGATTTATACATTATAAAACCGTTAGATTGTCATATTTTAAATTTAAAAATTTCTAAACTTTATAACGGCTATAGCGTCAATTTTAATTTTCAGATTGAAAATAGTCCCATAAACTTTAAAAGTATTTTATATATTTTTAAAAAAGCATATGTAAAAAAATATGCGGAGCCCGTTAGCTTTCATTATGCGATACAAAAAAATAAATTAATATTTACGGGACAATCTAAATGGATTATTAAGGGGCGGGTATGATTTATAAAGCAATAAACGCATTAGTAATTATTTTTATTATTTATACCTTCATATTCAAACTTTTGCCTGCATACAATACATATTTGTACACAAAAAAAAAAATAAATATGATTACGGCTAAAATTTCAAATGTTAAAATAGAGTGGGTAAAAACACGTAAACAGAAAAATGTACGGTTTAATGCCGGAATAGTCGGCACAACATTTAAATTTCTAAATTTTTTAAGAACGACAGGAATTAAATATACTATATTAAAGAATAATCAGGCTATTTTAACTACAAACTACCGTATAATAAAATATCTGCCAAGTTATGTTTTAATTCAAAGCGTTTCAAACAATAATATAAAATTATCATATTAAGAGGTGATTTATTATGAATTTATTTAAAAGAAAGATTTCTCAAAAAAACGTAAAAGAAACTGATAATTTAATTATGAAAAAAAATTCTAATAAAAATCTGTATATTATTCTCGGACTTGTTTTTATTGCGGTGTCGGGCTTTATTATTTATAAGTTTATAAATAGCAACCATCGTGTTACATTGTCTAAATCTGCGTTTAAATTTAGTCCGCCTGTGAGAAATTTTAATCATTCCTTTAAAATGCAGCATCCTATGCCTTTTAGCAATACAGGTAAACGGCTTTCGCCTGTTCATTCAAATAAATTTGCCAAACCCGACAATTTCAGATATTGACGGCAAAGACGAAGTTGATGAAGCATCAATACTTGAAGCATTAAATTATAGAAATACAAAATTTTTAGGCGTATAATTATTTGACATACTACGCATTGATTTAGCAATGGAATTATAGCACCGGCACAATTTTAAAATTATAAACTTTATTAATTACCGATGTTTAATATAAACATAATTATAATTGAATCCGTTATATATATATTTGTGAGTGTATTTATAGGCATTATTTTAAGAGGGGAAGATTTAAAGAAATTTAAAAGATTAATTTTACTG
>DAHXMB010000070.1:0-4428 GCA_027365695.1 Candidatus Acididesulfobacter sp.
ATAAATTATTAATGAAATTTTAATATTAACAAAAATATTATAAGATTGTCAATATATTTTTTCATTAAAAAGCAAAAATATAATTAAACGTATAACGACAGAACAATTATTTATATGTTAATTTTTATAATAAAATAATCGGTTATTTTTAAAATCGGTTAAAATTTGCATGGGGAGTTTGACATAATAATATGATGCGGGCTTACTATTATGCTGGATTTTTTACTTATTTTGCAACAATAATGCATTTATATTATAATTAAAAACTAAACAAAATTTTAAATGATAATTCCTCCCTTTAATGGGAGGAATTATATAAAAATACATAGCATTTATAGAAAAGGCAGATTGAATTAAAAAACGATGTATTCTTCATTATCTCTGTTTTACGGCTTTATATAGGAATAACCCTGCATTTCATAATGAAGAATGGCAAAGAAACCGTCGGGCGTAATATGAACTAACGAAAGAATCTCGTCCGGCTTGATGCCTAATTTAATCATTGCTACATGGCATATATCGAATCTCACATTATGCTTATAGAGTTTTTCTATAACAGGCGCCAATTTATTGTTTTTCTTAAGAAACATTTTGTCTGCTGGACCGTAAGCCACAAAAACTACTTTATATCTTTTAGGATTATAATGCAGTTCCCATATGATATCATTCATATTTCCGAGAGCTACTTTCCATTTTTTTGGATTCGGAGACGATACCTGAAAAACAACTTTGACCACTTTATTATTGAAAAAACCGCCATATGATGATTTTATCAAAAGAGGATTTTTTATCTTAACCATCACCTTTTTCATATGTTTCGGCGGTTTAGGCATAACAGGTTTCGGTTTTGAAGGTTTTTTAGCGCATCCCGTTAATAACAATGACCCTGAAATCATAACCATTATCAGCAATATCCATACTCTTTTCATTTTATCTCCCGTAAATTAATATTATAATATTAATTTATTATCATTAATGTTGAAAACCGATAATATAATAAAAATTAATTAATTTATTTCCCCACATTTATCTTATAGCCCTTAGAAAGCGAATAAACATATAAATCAAGATATTTCCATGCTTTAGAGCCGATCTTCTTTTTAAATCCTTCTTCGCCGGTATATATACAGTGATTAAACTGGTCCTGCATAGTAATAATTTTACCCCATTTTTTGTAGGTTGGATAATTAACGGCAGCGCCTATTACGGGTTTAGTCGGCTTACCGCCGAGAACACCCGCCCCTCCGCCGGGATGACATGTATCGCAGCTATAATGGGATGCGCCAAGAGGAGTGTCGTAATAGTACTTTCCAAGAGCTAAAGCCTGCCTAAGAGTTTTTGGATGAGTTACTACGCTGTTTTTTGCCAAAGATACCTTTGGACTCGACACATAAACAAAATAAATCATTAGAGTAAACAGAACAAACAGAAACATAAAAAATATTTTTTTATTTAAAGAAATTTTTTTAAACATATTTTTGTAATCCTCCCAAGTTTAAATATTTAAAAATGCATATTTTACTTACGGTTTCACATAGGCATATCCCTGCATCTCTTTTTTGATAATGTAAGCGACTGCACCCGGATATACGACATTAACGAAAGGAAAGAGCTGTTTTTCTTTAATATGCATAACAAGCATCGTCATATGGCAAGCAACAAGATTAACGCCATAAGTACTTAAGCTCTGGAGCAAGGGATATAATTTTTTATCATCCTTTTTTATGAAAACTTTAAGTCCTGGACCATATGCTACCACGTCTATTTTATAATTAATGCCGTGTGCGCTCATAATTTGAACAACCTTGGCGGCATTGCCGAGAGCTAAACTCCATCTGGCAGGGCTGCCTTGGGATATTTGCATTACAACCTTCATGGTTTTGTTTTTAAAATATGGCAGCGCACGAATTTTTTTATAGGCATATGCATTGCCGCTAAAATATATTAAAACTAGAACCAGAAGAATAGATATTCCTTTCAAATACCAAAAACCTTTTTTAGCTAAAAAATTATTAGTCGCCATCTCCTTCTCCTTTTTTATTTATTTCGTTATCCAACTTACTTAATTTTATATCCATTGCTTAAATAAGTTACATAAAGTGTAAGATAATTTAATTTCTGTCCTTTGAGCGGCTTTCCTTTTAACACATGCTCAATACACATATTAATCCTTTCTCCAAGGGTAATAACCTGATGAGTTTTTACATTGAACCTTGGGAAAGTAGCTGCGACTCCGGCTAAACTTCTAACCGTCTTACCTACCTTTGGCATATATGTACCGACGCTGTAAACATGACATTTGGCGCAAGAAAGCCCGTTAGACCCAAGTGTGGGGCTATAAAACATAGATTTTCCAATTTTTAACGCTGCCTGTATTTTTTCTTTAGCAATCATTTTTTTGCTTAATTTTCCATTTGCATAGGCAATGTTATTGAAAAAATATCCTGCGAAAATGACTACGAATACCGCTAAAGCAACTAAAATAATTTTCTTCATACACATTCTCCTCCATAATGTTTTGCAATTGTTTTCTGCAATTATAAGCCTTTTTTAGACCTTAATTCTTCCATAGAAACTATCAATGATATTTCAACGATAAGCAACACCTGATGACTGCTTCGCCATAAACGGCATGTGTTTATATGGCTTATAGCCTCGTGAACAGAAACGTCATATGTTTCTATCTTCGGAACTTTCCTTCTTTACGCATACGCGGACACGTGAAGCTATAGATCCTCTCTAAGTCATTCCCGCATACGCTGAAACCAGAAAAAAATTTCTATGGAAGAATTAAAGTAGTCCTGTTCATCTACACTGCATATTACTTATTACGGTTTTAAAAATGTATAACCCTGCATTTCTTTTCTTGCTATCTCTATGACGCCTGCAGGAACTACTTTGACAAATGAAAAGAGCGCTTTTTTAGTGAGATGGGCCTTTAACATTGTATTATGGCAGGCACGCAATTGTAATCCGTAGGCAACCAAGCTCTGGAGAACTGGTCCATTTTTTTTATCGAATTTTTTCATCAGCATTCTTAGTCCTGGGCCAAATGCTACAAGTTCAATCTTATATTTAAAAGAGTTATCGCCGAATGCCGCCATAACATTTTTAATATTTGCTATCGCAAGTCCCCATCTTGCGGGCTTTGCGTAATCAACTTCAATCACCATTTTCATAACCCTATGTTTAAAATATTCAGGAAGAGGCAACGGATGCGTATTATAATACGCCGGATAGGAACTGTAAGACGATGGACCATAAGTTAAGGCATATGTCTTACTTGAAGATGAGAGAAAGAAAATTGAAACTGCGCAAATAGTCAACAAACTTAAAAATAGACGAGACTTTTTCATTTTAATCTCCTAAATTAATTATTAAGTTATAGTTATAAAACATATTTATTAATTGCCTTACTCATTTCCCTTGTTCTTAACGGTTCTTAATAATCTAAAATTGCCGATGAAAATTTTATTATCGTTTCACACGTTGGATGTCATTTCCGCGAAAGCATTAATCCGTCTTACTAAAGCATTGCTGCACTTTAAATAATTTTTATCGGCAATTTTAGGAATAATTAGGGAAAAGATAAATAATTTTAATTATTTTTTTTAAATTTACCCTGCCGTCCTTGAATGCCTATATATAACATCTTCGGTTTTGATAGATTTGACAGTTTTATGATTTCTGATATATTCTGCGATAACATCGCTTGCTTTAAATTTAGTCAATCCTTTATCAGTTGTATTCATGTTTTGCATCTTTCCGCCTGTGGAAACTGCCCAGTATTTTTTAGTCAAGTTCAAAGGCTTTCCGTTAATCTCCCAGCTTTTAATTCTCTTATGCAATGATTCATTGAGAAGCAAATGAAATTTTGAATTAGAAACACGGGTTGCATCTCCGCCCATCTGCAAATAAGCATCTTTTGCAAAAACATCGCTTAAAACGCTTAGCTGCGATAATAACAGCTGTTCTCCCGTAAGAAGAGTTTTATAAACCTCGGGGTAAGTCGTTCCGTATTCGCCGTAAACATTTTCCATAGTAATATCGGAACCCGGAAGTAAAGTTTCTCCCCAGCGCCACCCGGGAGCAAAAAATAACGGAGTATCAAACTTTTCTATAAATGCCTGCTGCGCAACATTATCAACCGTGCTGATAAATGTAGCCCTTCTATATAATAAATCTTCGGTAATTCCAAGTTTTTCATTGAGTATATGTTTATAAGGAGCATACTCTTCGTCTATTATGCGGGACACTTCCGCATCGGGCTTAATCCAGTTAGTAACGATAGGAATAAGTTTGTGGTCGTAATCTATTATTTTTTTATTCTGAACGTTTAAATCTATTCTTCCTACAAATTTACCGTGAGTACCTGCCTGCACTATTATCGTGTTGTTTATAATCTGCGGAGCGGGAAGTATGTCGTGA
>DAHXMB010000085.1:0-5986 GCA_027365695.1 Candidatus Acididesulfobacter sp.
TTACAAATTGGAAGCTGTACGCATATAAGAACGGAAATTTTAAACACACACCAGGAACGTATGTGATGGCTGGAAGAGATTGCTGGTACGGAAGATGCAGTTTTTGTTCTTGGACGACCCTTTATCCTGGTAAAAATTTTAGGACAGTAAATGTTTCAAGATATCTTGATGAAATAGGAATGTTGATAGAAGAATTTAAAGTTAAAGAAATATTTGACGATAGCGGCTGTTTTCCGATAGGAGATTGGCTGAAAGAATTCTGCGAAGGTATGATAAAAAGAAAATATAATAAAAAAGTGGTAATGGGTGGAAATATGCGTGTCGGAGCATTATCTCAAAAAGAATGGAACTTATTGAGGCAGGCAAATTTCAGGATGATTCTTATAGGTTTAGAATCCATTGTTCCTTCTACGCTGAAAAGATTAAACAAAGGAATTAATGTCTCCGATATTGAGCCGACTCTCAAAATGGCAAAACAGGCTGGATTAGAACCACAGCTTACAACAATGATAGGCTATCCATGGGAAACAAAAGAGGAAGCAATTAAAACTATTGAATTTGCAAAATATTTATTTAAAAAAGGCTACATTGACACACTTCAAGCAACAATTGTAGTTCCTTATCCAGGAACCCCTTTGTTTGACGAAGCAAAAAACAGCGATTGGCTTTTAACTGAAGATTGGAATAGGTACGATATGAAAGAATCTGTTTGGAAAAGTCCAGTGACAAACGAAGATGCGCTAAAATTTGCCCAAAATTTATATACGTCCGCTTTAAATCCTTATTTTATTTTTAAAAAAATAGTTTCTATAAGAAATGTTAACGATATTAAATTTATGGTTAAAGCAGGTAAAAAAGTGATAGCGCATTTTGTTGATTTTAAAAAAAGCAATGACAGGAGCTAATGTGATTAACGATTCGGTCTCAGTTATAATAACGACAAAAAATGAAGAAAAAAATATTGAGATGTGCCTAAAAAGCATAAAATCTCAATCTTATGATAATATAGAAATTATTGTTGTAGATAATCGGTCAAGCGATAAGACAAAAGAAATCGCAGCTAAATTCACAGATTTAATTTACAATAAAGGACCTGAGAGGTCGGCTCAAAGAAATTATGGCGTTAGCGTAAGTACAGGGGAATTGATTTTATATATAGATGCCGATATGATTTTTGCTCCATTTGTTATTGAATCATGCGTCGCTGAATTTAAAAGCGATGCTTCCTTAGTCGGACTATATATACCTGAAATAATATTGGGTAACGGATTATTTTGCAAAACAAGAAGGTTTGAAAGATCTTTTTATAACGCTACTCCGATAGACGCAATAAGATTTGTGAAAAAGGATATTTTTATTAAAGCAAATGGTTTTGATGAAAGCTTTTCAGGACCGGAAGATTGGGATTTTAATAGAAAAGTTTCAAATTTAGGCAAACTTAAACTTTTAGGCAGCTATAAAGTTTTATCTGACAAAAAAGAGGGAAATGAAGAAGAAAGCGTTTTTTCAAAAGAAATTGCAACTTTCTTAATTTCAAACGGAATTAATTCTAAAGATTTATACAATAAATATAATAATGTGATATTTCATAATGAAACAAATTTGACTCTATCAAAATATTTTAGCAAAAAATTTTATTACATGAAGGGCTTCAATATCTATATAAATAAGTGGGGTAAAAACGATGCCATAGTCAAAAAACAATTCGGCTTAGGTTATAGATATTTATTGGTTTTTATCGAAAACGGCAAATGGAAAAAATTATTGAGACATCCGCTGTTAACGGTTTATATGTATTTTTTAAAAGGCGCAGTAGGATTTGTATATGTTAAACATAAGCCGTTTAAAACTAACTAATGATTTATTAATTCATTAATATAATAAACGGCAATAGTGCCGTCGTTCCTTTTTATCATATATTGATAATGTATTTTTGTTAGCAAAAGATTAAAACAGTTTGCATTTATTATTTAAATTTAACAAAATTAAAATATTTTTTGAGGATATTGTCGTGAGCCAATTTGAACAATTATATAATAAAAAGTATTACTTAGAAAGGGATTATTTACCTATACATCTTCAAAATACTATAGAGAATATTCTTACAGAAAACAATTTCCATGACATTTTAGAAGTAGGTGTCGGGACAGGCAAACTTATGAGTTCTCTGAAAGACAAGGGCTATAATATTAAAGGTATTGATTCTTCTCCTATTGCTGCAGAGATAGCAGGTGCTACAGTTGGAAACGCTACATCAATACCTTTTGGAAATGAATTGTTTGATTGTGTTTTAGGCATTAGTATTATTGAGCACCTAAAGGAAGGTGACGGCTTAATATTTATTAAGGAAATTCATAGGGTATTAAAAAAAGGGGGAGGGGTATTTTTAGTTACACCCAATTATTCTTCACCTTTGAGAATTATAAAAAGGAATAATTGGTATGCTTACACCGACAAAACACATTTATTTTATTATACTCCGAAAAGTTTGAGAAATTTACTAAAAGCAAATGGTTTCAGTGAAATAAAATTTACATTTAGATTGAAAAATCTCCCAGATTTCTGGCCGATTGAATGGCCCATGGGGTCAATTTTTAAAAATTTGCCTAGTTTTTTTAAGTATATCCCCTATCGCATACTTATACAGTCTCCATTAGGACTTTATAGGGATACTTTCTGGGTTTTTGGGAAAAAAACATTATGAAAATAGGTGTTTTAATAGATAGACTGAATATTGGCGGCGTTGAGAAAATAGCAATTGAAGAGGTGAAAGCATTGATAGCCATTGGCGAAGATGCTTATTTATTGGTGCTTTCAAGAAAAGCTGTAGTTGAAAATGCATTTGCCGATTTGCTAAAAGATATTCCTATAGTATATTTGGATGATAGATTGCCTAAAATATTGAAATATTCCTTTAAAATCCCTGGTTTTTATTTTTTCTCTTTTTTTCATTTAACTTATCCCTTTTTATTACCTCTTGTTATAAAAAAAAATGAATATGACATTATAATAAGTCATAATATATATACAACATTTTCTGCCCTTTCTTTATCAAAATTTAATAACATTCCATATGCTGTTTATATTTGGGATCCGCTTTCTTATAATCTAAAGAAAACATATAGCAAAGGATTTATCCATAATATAATGTTTTTTGTTCTTTTTTTAGGAAATATAGTTGATAAAATTTTGGTTAATAATGCAAGGTTGGTTTTTGTTTCCAGTTATATTCATTGTACGCAGCTTAAAGACATAATAAAAGATGGTAAAAAAATAAATTTAATACCTTTAGGTCACGATTGTTTAAAGGAAATAAAAAACTCCCGTGGTGATTATATTTTTATTGCAACTGCATGGAAAGAAGGGAAAGGGCTTGAGGATTTATTAAATGTTATTCAGCAAATCCCGAACTCCAAACTTAAAGTAGGAGGTAAATGGATACATAATGAATATAAAAATAAAATAAAATCAATTATGCAAAATTTAAAAATTTCTAATAGAGTTCAATTAATAGGAGAAATTAGTGAACAAGAATTAAATGATTTATACGCAAATGCCATAGCTACGGTTGTTGTGAACGATGAGCCAGGTTTTGGCTTGCCTGTTTTAGAAGCTGCTTCCAATGGGTGTACTTTTATTGCAACTGAGACAAGCGGAGCGGCATATTTTTTTGATAAAAATACAGATGGATTTTTTTATAAATATAAAGATTATAAGACTTTAAAATCATATTTGCTTAAATTATTATACGACAAACAGCTTGCTTATGATATGGGGAAAAATGCATGGCAAAAGGTAAAAGAAAATTATAGCTGGCAAAAACATGCCAAAATTTTGATAAATAAAATAAACGACTTGTTAACTAAAAAATAAAATTATAGCGGGTCCATTATGAAAAGTTTAGAATAATATCAATACTTGAATTTTTATTTTTATAAATTAAGGATTTATAGTACGATAATCAGTACGATTAAAAAAATTTATTTCAATAATTAATATATTTTAGAGAAAAATGAATCAGATAATAATTATCGCAAACAACACTTACGGAGAAATGATGAGTGGGGGCGATAGAATATGGATTGAAATAATAAATAATTTAACTGAAAAATTTAATATTGTTTTATTTACATCTGAAGAAGGTTCATTGTTGTTTCAGATGAGTAAAAAAAAAGAAATTAGTATTATTAAAACAGACATAAAGTTTGAATGTAATAATTTATATTCTATTCTGGGGCTAATTAAGCTACAAATCAGAAGAACTTATAAAGGTATAAAATATATTTTAAATAATGTAGATACTATGAAAAATTCAGAGTTTATATATTCATCGTCTGATTTTTATCCGGATTTTTTTTCTGCATTTTTTGCAAAAATAATTAATAAAAAAAATAAAATGGGTAGCTGGATTTTATCTTTTTGCCCCTTTTCCATTATCTAAGAATACACCGTATAAAGGTTTAAATAGATTAAAAGGAATGTTTTATTGGTTAATGCAAATACCGTCGCATTTTATTATTAAATATTTTGCCGACTATGTGTTTATTACAAGCGAACCGGACATAAAAAAATTTTATACAAAACAAAAAGATATATCTAAAATTTTTGTCATAAAAGGTGGTATAGATACATTAGAATCTGAAAAATATTTTAAATTTAAAAATAATATTATTCCTTTTGATAAAAGAAAATATGATGCCTGTTTTGTTGGAAGATTTCATGTGCAAAAAGGATGCCTTGAACTTATAGATATATGGAGTAAAGTCAATAAAAAAAGAAACTTTAAGCTTGCATTGATAGGGGGCGGAGAGCTAACACAAGAGATAGAAAATAAGGTAATTAGATTAGGTTTGCAGCATCATGTTGATATTTTAGGTTTTTTAGATGGAAAAGATAAATATGAAATATTTAAACAATCAAAATTAATGGTTCACCCCGCAATTTTTGATAGTGGCGGAATGGCCATGGCTGAAGGTATGGCCTTTGGATTGCCAGGAATAAGTTTTGACCTTGATGCTTTAAAGTCCTATTATCCAAGGGGTGTTATTAAAATACCGTGTTTTGACCTTGATGCTTTTGCTACTGCAATTATAAGCTTGTTAGAGAACGAAAAACTTTACAAAGAACTTTCAGAAAAAGCCTATGAATTTGCTAAAACTTGGGACTGGAGAGAAAGAGTAAATGATATTTGCATCAAAGTTTTTGAAAATAAGTAGTAATGCTAAATTTTTTTTACAATAAAAAACTAAACAAATTACTAAATTTAGTGCGAGTTAAAAAATTGTTCAATGACTATTTTAATTTTTAAAAAAATTATAGATAGAATAAATTTTCATAAGTATCCTATCATTATTTTTATAATACTTTCCCTTGTTCCACTTTTATGGTTCCACTGGAATCCAGTTGCATTTGGAGATCCTGGATTATTTTTCATATTTTATCACCCTTATTTTATTATTAAAAGAGCTTTTTATCTAATCCTTCCAACAAATTTAGGCATATCCACTTATTTATTATATTTTTATCCAATAATTTTAATTTTTTATGCTATTTTTTTTATCAGTGGACATAATTATTTAATTTCACAAGAAATTATGTTTGTTTTAATAATGTTTTTTTCAATGTTATATTTTTATTTATTTTGTATGGAAATACTTATTTTAGAAAAAAATAAAAAATTTATTTCTGCAATAGCTGCAATTTTTTATTTATTTAATTTATATATTCTTATTTATTATATTACTATATTTCAGTTTAGTTTTTATTTATTGCCATTTACTTCTATATTTCTTTACTTTCTTGTGAGATGGTTAAAAACTAAAAATTTTATTTATATTTTAATTATGTCATTAATTATCTCATTATTTTCAATAGGTGAATTTGAATTTCCAACTTATACTGTGATAATTTTGTTATTTTTGTTTGTATTTATATACGAATCTTTTAAAATAGATAATTTAAAAAATATAAAAACAAAAATAAAATA
>DAHXMB010000105.1:0-2364 GCA_027365695.1 Candidatus Acididesulfobacter sp.
ATACAAACATACTTCCTGAAAATATTTATCTAATTTTCCGTCTACTATTTTTTCTTTTACGGCTTGCGGTTTATCCATTGGAATCAATTGTTCTTTATAAATCTCACGTTCTTTTGCAATAACTTCAGGAGAAATATTTTCTCTTTTTAAATATAGCGGATTCGCTGCTGCAATATGCATTGAAATATTTTTTGCAAGCTCGTGAAACTCGTCTGTTCTTGCTACAAAATCAGTTTCACAGTTTATTTCTATAAGCACGCCTATACGTCCGCCTGCATGTATATAAGAAAATACCAACCCTTCTTTAACTTCACGAGAAGCTTTTTTCTGAGCCCTTGCAAGCCCTTTCTTTCTCAACACATCAATGGCTTTATCAATATCTCCGCTTGATTCCGCAAGAGCATTTTTGCAATCCAAAAAACCTGCCCCCGTTATGGAACGTAAATTTTTTACAAGTCCTGCATCAACATTGGGCGACTTTTCCAATTATATTTTCCTCCGTTTTGAAAGATAATTTTAAATTTTTATATTAAAACAAAATAAATTCGTATCTATAATTCTCAAAATAATTCTCAAAATAATTCTCAAAATTGCCGATAGGAAATTTTATTTCAGATATTTTTTTGATATTTGTTTTGAAAAATTTAAAAATCAAACTTATAAAATATAATTTAAATTAGGCTATAACGTTAAGTTCTTCTGATATATCTGCTTTGACAAACTCTTCCTGCACTGCCGCTGCATCATTATTTTCCATATTATTATTTGCCTGTTCATTTTCATTATCCTGCATAAAAGTTTGTTCATTAATATCGGCGATAGGCGTTTCGGAATTTTTTGTTTTATTAAGCTTTGCCTCATGCATTGATTTTCCTTCTATGACGGCATCAGCTATAATACTTACTATTAGTTTTATGGACCTTATAGCATCGTCGTTTCCAGGAATAATATAATCAACGGGAGTTGGATCAGCATTAGTATCAACCATGCCGATTATCGGAATATTTAATCTATTTGCTTCTTTAACCGCTATTTCTTCGCGGTTCGTATCTACCACAAACAGTCCATCGGGTATCTTATTCATATATCTTATACCGCTGAGAACTTTTTGAAGTTTTTCTATATCTCTGTTCATTCTTCCCATTTCTTTTTTTGTAAATTTTGAAAATTCTTCGGAATCTTTTAAAGCTTCAAGTTCATTTAATCTTACGATAGAATATTTAATTGTTGAAAAATTAGTCAGCATACCGCCGAGCCATCTTTCCGTAACATAAGGCATACCGCATCTGGAGGCTTCTTCGGTTATTATTGAAACACCCTGCTTCTTTGTTCCGACAAAAAGAATTATACCCCCGTTTTTAGTAATCTCAACTATTTTTTCGTATGCAGATTTTAAATAGGGAAGAGAATTCTGAAGGTCTATAATATAAATCCCGTTCCTTGCGCCATAAATATACGGCTTCATTTTGGGGTTCCATCTTTTTGTCTGGTGACCGAAATGAACTCCAGACTCTAACAACTGTTTAATTGTAACTGTAAATGGCATGTTTTTCTCCTTTGTGCTTTGTTCTCTCCGTTTATATTTATTTATTAAATTTTCATTAATTTATTAAAATTAATCTATTTAATTTAATTAATCTTAATCTATTAAATAAAATAATCTAATTAATTAATAAAATTAAATCAAGCACAAATAATAAACGGATACGGTTTATTTGAATTTTTCTTACCTAAACATACTTTTTTATCATTTTTATTGAATTATTGCAAGAAAATTATTTTCCCCAAAATTGCCGATAGAAAATTTTATTCTGGATGAGCCGTCTAAATGCCGACGGCTTTAAAGCTAATATAAATATAAAGCTATTTTAAATATTTTTATAGGCAATTTTGAGTTTTATATAAAAAATTAAAAATTTTATTATATCCATTTATAGATATTCTTTTTAATTCGTATGAATTATCTCCTGCCGCAGTTTTGCCTTTGTTTGTAGTAAATGCTCCTCTGTATCCGGCGTTTTTTACTTCTCTCATAACTTTTGCATTATAAGCTCCATAAGGATACGAAAAAAATTCAATTTTTTTTCCCGTTAAATCTTCAAGGATTGCTTTAGAAGCTAAAAGCTCCCCCGCAAGAATCCCGTCATCGTCTAAACTATCAAGAAAATAATGATTGATACCGTGAGAAGCTATTGTGATTCCATTATCTGACATTTCAATAATATCTTTTTTATCCAAAAAATTTTCAGGCTGTTTTTCTTTTCCGCTTTGTTCCATAACAGCATTTGTTTTACCTATATATCCCGCACTTATAAATATAGTGGCGGTGAAACCCAAACTTTTTAAAATAGGATAAGCATAAGT
>DAHXMB010000124.1:0-11777 GCA_027365695.1 Candidatus Acididesulfobacter sp.
ATTAACTTTAATTTTTTTATTTTTAATATTTTTTTGGATTTATTATTTTCAAATTTTATTGTATGTTGTTAATTCTTTTATAAAATTGTTTAATCCTGCAAAAGCGATTATTTTTTCTTCTTCATTTAAATTTGTTAATAAATATATTCTTAAATCTTCATTTGTCTTATAGTCGGTGAATTTTAGTTTTAAAGATTCTTCTCTGTTTATTGCAATTGTCAATCTGCATGAAGAGTTTGATTCTACTGTTGTTTTGATTTCATTTAATAAAATTTTTTCGGATGTAGATAGTTTGCCTATTGTATCCAATAAATTTTTTATTTCATTTTTGTCTGTAATATTATATTTGAAATTGCTGTTATTTGATTTAATATTTTTTTCAAAATTAAATTCTCTGTATTGAGATAAATTTTTGTCCATAAAAATATCGCACGAGTCAATTAATTTGTGATGTTCTTCCTGAAGTGCTATATAATTTGAAACATTGTCGGCTCCGCCGTCTTGAAGCTGATTTATATGATGGATTTGGACTGAGCTTTCTGTTTTAGTAATTATATTTTTATGTATATTTTTATTATTTTTACTTATATTCATACCCTTGCTTATGTTTATATTATTATCGCTGCCGTTATTCTTTCCTATATCTGACAAAACAAATTTATCAGATATAGCAGTTGAATCGGACATTGCGGTTGAATAACGTGATTTTTCATCTTTAAAATCTCTTTTTTTAATATAGTCTCTGACTTTATCACAGTTAAAATGGGATTCTAACTCCATTATTTTTTTATTTTCAATGGAAATTTTTATATTTTTAAATCCATCAAGATAATTTTTATAATAATTTAAAGCGCCGAGCAAAGGTTTGCTGGTATCGGGGAGCGTTCTTGAAATTATGTTTTCAATGTCGTCGGATTTATTTTTCCATATATATACGGAAGGTTTCTCTTTTAGATCATACCTGACTATTTTAGCGGTATTGTTTAGCTGTAATTTAATATTGTTTTTAATATCGTTAAAATTATTGTCATAAGTGTTATAATTGCTATTATTGTTGTTAATAATATTACCCTTAATCTCACTGTTGTTTTGTTTTGAAATTATTGCAATTTCGCCCGGAGCTGTTTTTTTAATATTTATTTCTACGCCTTTTTCTTTTAGTTCAAAATAATTTTTAAGCGTAAAATCGGATAATTTAAATTCATCATTTATGCTGTAATTATCTATAAGTTTTTTATTGTTAATGTCGTTTAATTTTTTTTGCGAAATTAAAATATTTTTAACGGCAATGTCTCTGCCGTATTTTGTCATTTCATGAAATTTAATGCCCTGAATTTCGGTTATGCTATTTTCAGAAGTGACATTTTTCATACTCTCTATTGTTTTATTGTCTATTGCCCCATAAGTTTTACAAAGAAAATCATTATCATTTTTTATTATAAAACCTGAATTACATAGATTTTTAATTTCACTTTCTGCTTCTATTATTTTAGAGCTTCTTAATTTTTCATCGTTAAAAGTTTTAATGACTTTTATCTTATCGGTTAAATTTTCAAATCCGACTATTTTATCGGATAGTTCGCCGATATCTTTTTCAGATATATTTAGATTGCTTTTAATATCATTGTTTTTACCGTTATTTAAATTTTTTAAATTTAGATTATTTGATTTTTCTAATACTTTCACGTTTAAATCCATCTTAAAATCCTTTTTTAATTTTTTTGCTTGTTAGATTGTTTATTAAGTTATTTATTGAGTTAATTGTTTTATTAAGCTGTTTACCAAATTATTTATTTAACTAATTAATTAATAAGTTGTTTATTAAGCCGATTAATAAAAATTACCTTGTTAATCTTTTCGTTAGATTATTTAATAAATTATTTTTTATGTATAATTAAAATAAAAATTACCTCGTTAATCTTTTAATTAATTTTCATTAGATTATTTTATAAATTATTTTTTATGTATAATTTAATTTAACAAAAAAATATTTCATTATTATTAAGCTTTTGTTAAAATTGAATTAAATTAAAATAAAGATTTGATGTAAAAAAAATAGATAAGTAAATTAAAATCATAAAATAAAGCTATAAATTTAAACTATTACCTTAATCCTGCAATAGAAAATATTGAGATATTCCAAAGTTAATATTATACTGGATTACTGCTTTCGCAGGAATGACACCCATTGGGTGAAAATTTAAATGTCTACAAAGTCATTCCCGCGAAAGCGGGAATCCAGTTTTAAAAATTTCTATTGCAGGATTAAGGTATAAATTGATAATATAAATTTAAAATTCTAAATTAAAATATGGAGGGATGCTCTTATTATCTGCTTTTTTATAGAATAATGATAAATAATATTTGATTATTATCTGTTTCTTATATTAAAACAATGATATTTGAGCTGTATAATTTTGATGAACATTGCCGAAATTAAGAATAGCCTTTTTATTTTCAATACAATGAGCGGTTCAAAAGAGCTATTTAAACCGATTAATAAAGATAAAGTATTAATGTATGTCTGCGGTATAACAGCATATGATTATTCGCATATAGGACATGCAAGAGCATATATTACATTTGACATTATTTACCGTTATTTAAGGCATATCGGATTTAATACCGTGTATGTGAGGAATTTTACCGATATTGACGATAAGATAATTAAAAAAGCCAATGAAGAAGGTGTTGCTTTTAATATAATTTCCGGGCGTTTTATTGATGAATTTCATAAAGATATGGATTCACTATATGTAAAATCTCCCTCCTATGAACCTAAAGCTACGGAAACGGTTGAAGATATGATATTATTTATTAAATCTTTAATAGACAAAGGATTTGCTTACGAAAAAAATAGCGATGTTTTTTTTAAAGTAAATTCATTTAAAGAATACGGCAAACTGTCGCATAAAAATATTGCCGAATTACTTTCCGGCGCAAGGATACCTTTAAATGAGGAAAAAGAAAATCCGCTTGATTTTTCTCTGTGGAAAAGATCAAAACCGAACGAACCTTTCTGGGAAAGCCCATGGGGTTTAGGCAGACCCGGCTGGCATATTGAATGTTCGGCAATGAGCATGAAATTTTTAGGCGAGCAGATTGACATACACGGCGGAGGTTCAGATTTGATATTTCCTCATCATGAAAACGAAATAGCTCAGAGCGAAAGCTTTACGGGCAAAAAATTTGTAAATTATTGGATTCACAACGGATTTGTCAATATCAACAACGAAAAAATGTCAAAATCACTTAAAAATTATATAACTATAAGAGACTTGCTGAAAGATTATGAACCTGAAGTTATACGATTATTTTTTATGTTCACGCATTACAGGTCTTTTATAGATTTTTCGCAAGACGGTCTTGAAAGCGCAAAACAGTCTTTGATCAGACTATATGAGGCATTAAATTTATATATTAATATTAAAAACAAAATAGCCGATAAAATTATAAAGATAGGCAATTACAATAAAGATGGTTTTGCAAACAAGAAAGCTGCTGATTCTGATTTCAAGTATAAACATAATAATAGCAGCGCTAATTATAATTTTAATGCAGACGCCGGCATCGGCGATAATATTAGTATTAATATCAATAGCAATAATAAATCAAATTCTGAAATTTCTAATGATAATAATATAGAAAATTATTTGAATGAATTTTATAATGCAATGAATGATGATTTTAATACTGCAAGCGCATTGGCAGTTTTATTTAACTCAATTAGAAAAACTAATCAGATAATAAATAATTCACTTGCTAAAGGATTTATATACGATTATGAATTGAAATTTTTAGATCAATTTTATAACTTTGTTGCAATTATACAAAATATTTTCGGAATATTAAAAGAGAATCCGCAAATATTTTTAGAAAGATATTTAAGAAATTCTGAAAATATTGGATTATCTAATGAAGAAATACAAAATTATATTAATAAAAGAAATGAGTCCAGAAAAAACAAAGATTATAAAGCGGCTGACGAAATACGTAAAATGCTTTCAGGTAAAGGAATAATATTAGAAGATACTGGTTTTGAAACAAAATATAAAATTGAAAATTAAATATATTTATTAAAATATAGTATAATGTAATAGTATATTAAGAATATAACTTTAATGGGATAGGCGGCATTCGGCATATTTAAAAATTATATAGAGCATCAAGAGGGTATTTCACTTATACAATCAAACCGATAAAAAATAGAGATTGAAGACAATGAATATTAAGGAAATGATCGAAGAATTTTTGGTATGCCCTAAATGCAAAGGGAAACTTGAATTGTCCGCAATTAATAAAAAAATAGAAGAAAATAATATTTGTGAATATCCTATATTGATTTGCAGAAGCTGCGGCGTGTATTATCCCGTAGAAGACGACATACCTGTTTTGTTAATTGACGAAGCAAGAAAATTAGACGACAATAATTAATATAAAAATATAAATGAAAAAATGAAAACCGATAATCTTTATATAGAAACTTGTTTAAATACTTTAGTTTCTTTGTCTTATAAAAATATAAATGAAAAACGATAATCTTTTATGGGTTGAATTAAAACAATTATTTGCTTTAGACGTTAATTTAAAAAAATATATTTTAAATGTAAATGCCGATATTTCAGGAGCATGTTCAAAAAATTTAAACAAAGACAGCCGCAAGCCTTATAATGACAATAGCCTAAATTATAAAAAATTTTGGTTTTATGCCGAATCTATAGGAGAGGTTAAAATTGCTCTCTATTTATGCAATTTGATAAAAGAAAATATAAAAGTAAAAAATGCAAATATAATGCCTGTTTTTTTTATCAGTATTAAAACTGCATCTGCGTATAAAATCTTAAAAAGTTATAATTCTATCAATACTAATACTTTTGATAACTTAAATAATATTAATACTGCAAATAATACCTGTAATTTTAACGCTAAAGATAATGTTAATATTATAAATAATGTTAATAATATAAATAACAAAAATATTATTCATAATACCGGTAATGCCGCCCTTGATACTAAAGATACTAAAGATATTAAAGATATTAAAGATATTAACAATTTTAAAAGCCCCGTTTACGATTATAGTTATAACGAAAATAATAGCAATAATATTATATTTTTTTATCATCCTGTTTATTTTACCCCTATTTTTTTTAAATATTATGCAAATTTAATTCAACCGGATTATTTTATTTCAATAGAACATAGTATAAATAATAAATGTGTAGAAATTTTGTTTAATTGTAATAAGAATGTTAAAATTTATTTATTAGATTTAAATTTTAAAAAAGAAAGATATTTAAGCAGATATAATTTATTAAATAAGCAAATTTTAAATAATATATATGTAAACGTGTATAATAAAGAAGATGAAATAAATCTTGAAAGTTTGTTTAAAAGCTGCAAAAAAATTAGATATAATAATTATAATAATGATAAAGAAGAAAATAAAAATGGAAATACAGATAAACCACTACAAAGTAATTTAATTATCAATGACACTTCATATAAACTATCGCAAAATAATTTAACGATTTTGGAAATATCGGATTATCCTCTAAAGACTGCATCGTCTTTTAATAATTTTACTAAATTTAAACAATCTGACGAAGCTGATAAAGCAGCAAACTATAAATATAATTATGATGATAAAAATAATTTAAATAACCAAAATATTATCGTCATTTCTTTTGTATCCGTTCACAAAAAAGAAGCTGTTTTTTTAACTGGCATATTAAAATATCTTAATGAATTTTTTTTTAATAAGAATATTAAATTTAAATTTATTTTTGCCCCAAGAAATATCAAGATTACAAAATTAATAAAAAGGAAAGCAGAAAAAGAAAATTTTAAAGTTATTTTTTATAAAAAAGATAATATTGGTGTAGAAAAATTTATAAAATCTGCTGCCGGAACTGATATCTTAATAATAGACGATTATGGAAAATTAGACGAAGTTTATCAGGTTTCGGATATTGTTTATGTCGGTAAAAGTTTATTTAAAGAAGAAAGCGGCGGACACAATATCCTTGAACCTATATTATATTCAAAAACTGTGATTACAGGTCCTTATATAAATAATTTTCAAAATATAGCAGATACTTATATAAAAAATAATACAATAAAAATAATTGAAAAAGAAAATTTTTTAGACGAATTTGTTAAATTTATAGAAAATAATAAATTATGGAGAACAATGGGTGAGATTTCTTTTAATATATTTAAAGAGCAGCAAGAAAAAACAGACGAAAATTTAGATTATTTTATAAAAAATGAATTTTTAAAGTAAACTAAATTAAAATTTTTGGACTTAATTTAATAAATAAAGAAAATAATAAATAATATAAAATAATATGTATTTTAATTTTCCTCTGTTAATATTGACCTCAAAACTCGTTATTTTGTTTATCGCTGTTTTATTTATATTGTTTTATATAAAAATTAAATTTTTCAAAATAAAAATTCATTTTTTAGATAATAATTTTTATGAAAGACATATAAAATTTTATGATTTAAACGGCATAATACATTTTCATTCAACATATTCGGACGGGTCTGGCAAAATTGAAAATTTAATTAAAATTGCAAAAAAACTTAAAGCGGATTTTCTGATTTCATCAGACCATAATACTTTAAAACCTAAGTATGATGGGTTAGAAGGATATTACGAAAATTTATTTTATTTTGCCGGCGAAGAAATCAATACTGAATTCGGTCATTTTCTTGCATTAGGAATAAAAGACGAAATAAAAAGAGGGGATTATAAAGATGTTCTTTTAAACATAAAAAAGCAAAACGGAGCGGGGATTATATGTCATCCGTATAACTGGTGGACTCCTTGGAAAAATTTTTCCGTTTCAGGTTATAACGGCATTGAAATAATAAATTTAGACTCCCAGTGGAGAGGAATGAATCCGCTATATATTTTATTAGTTTTAATTACTTATAAAATAAACAGCTTTTATTCATTGCATTTTCTTGCGCATAAGCCTAAAAAAACGTTAAAATTTTGGGACAGTGTTCAGAAGCATAATAGAATGATAACAGGAATAGCTTCCATAGATGCTCATTCTAATGTTAAAATAAGTAAAAAAATCAGAGTGCATTTTCCAAAATACGAAGAACTTTTTAGCGTTGCCAGGACACATCTGCTGCTTGATAGAAAATTTTCCGGTAATAACAATAATATAGAAGAAGATAAAAGTTTAATAGTAAAAGCTATCAAAAAAGGTTCCTGCTATTTTTCTTTTGATTTATTAGGAAAACCTGAAGGTTTTTATTTTGAAGCCGAGGCGGTGAAACAAAACAAAAAAAATGAATATTTTGCAAGCGGGGACACTATAAATTTAAAAAAAATGAAAAATGAAATTCAATATATCAATTTTTATTCAGGAATAAATATAAATCATAAAAAGACAAATTATGAAATAATTTTATACAAAAACGGAAAAGAATTAAATAGGGTTAAAAATAGCGCTATAAAATATAAATATGAGATTAAAAATACCCGCAGCATATCTTCTCAACATAGTGACGCAGCTGAGGAGAGCAAAGATTCTGTTAAACCTTCTCAACACAACGTACCTTCTCAATCAGATAAGGTTGCGGATATATATATGCAGGGTAATATTGATATTAAAAATAAAAACTGTGATAACGACAACGATGACAAGGACATTAAAATCATTAGAGATTTTATCAATAATAATAAGCCTGAAAGTTCAAATTTTTACAGAGTGGAAATTAATATTATAAAAGGATATAAAAAAATCGCTTATCTTTATTCTAATAATATTGAAATTTTTGGTTGATAAGTGTATATTACTTATATATTATATTACTTAAATATTAATTTATTTAAATATTAATTTATTTAGTTATTAATTTAATTAATTTTGTATTATTGTAACGCTAAATATTTTATTATTATTTATATGACCCCAAACAATATTGAAAAAATAGACAAAGAATTTGTATGGCATCCGTTTACGCAGATGCTCGATTGGGAAAAAAAGAACAATATCGTTATAGAAAAAGGCGATGGGATATATCTTTACGATATTCACGGAAATAAATATATAGACGGTGTTTCATCATTATGGGTGAATATACACGGACATAACAATAAAGAATTAAACGATGCTATTAAAGAACAGATAGATAAAATATCCCATAGCACTTTATTAGGTCTTGCTAATGTGCCGTCTTCGGTTTTAGCGGAAAAACTTATTGAAATAACTCCTGAAAGCTTAAAAAAAGTTTTTTATTCCGACTCAGGTTCAACATCCGTTGAAATTGCAATTAAAGTTGCTTTTCAATATTTCAGGCAAAAAGGTTCAAAATATAAAAATAAAAAAAAGTTTATCGCTGCGACTTCGGCATATCACGGTGATACAATAGGCAGCGTTTCCATAGGAGGAATAGAACTTTTTCATTCTATTTATGAGCCACTTCTTTTTGACACTTTAAGAATAACTTATCCTTATTGCTATAGATGTCCGTTTAATTTAAAATATCCTAAATGCGAACTGCATTGCGCCAAAGAAGCCGAAAAAATAATAACCTATTATACGGATCAGACGGCGGCAGTGGTCATTGAACCTATGATTCAGGGAGCGTCTGGTATGATAACTATGCCGGCGGGATATATGAAAAAAATTGAAAAAGCTTGCCACGATAATGAAGTTTTGCTGATTGTAGACGAAGTAGCCACAGGTTTTGGAAGAACGGGCAAAATGTTCGCATGCGAACATGAAGATATCAATCCCGATGCAATGTGTATTGCAAAAGGCATAACAGGAGGCTATCTGCCTATGGCTGCAACCCTTTTTTCTCAAGAAATTTATGAAGGATTTCTTGCAAATTTTGAAGATAATAAAACTTTTTTCCACGGTCATACATATACCGGAAATCAGCTTGCAGCCGCTGCAGCCGTAAAATCTTTAGAATTGTTTAAAAAAAATAATATTATTAACGCTATCGCTCCAAAAATAGAACATTTTTCAAAACGGCTTGAGGAATTTAATAAACTTGATAATGTAGGGGAAGTTAGAACGATAGGTCTTATGGCAGGTATAGAACTTGTTTCCGATAAAGATACTAAAGAACCTTATCCGCAAAAAGATAAAATAGGGTATAAAGTAATATTAAAAGCAAGAGAAAAAGGCGTGATAATAAGACCGCTGGGAGATGTTATTGTAATTTTACCGCCTCTTGTCATAGAAAAAAATGAAATTGACGAACTTTTAAGCGTTGTTTACGATTCTATTAAAGCTGCTACCCGGCAATAAAATTATATAATTAATTTATAAATAATACGTAAAATTATTAATGAACTCAAGCCTGTTTAAATATTTTTCTTCCCTTATAGCTTTTGCTATTTCATTTGGATATATAGGTATTATATTTTTGATGATTTTAGAAAGCTGCGCTTTGCCCGTTTCTTCCGAAATTGTACTTGGAACTGCAGGTTTTCTCTCAGGACAAGGTAAATTTAATTTTTATTTAGTAATTCTGTCCGCAACGGCGGGAACTTTAATTGGTTCTTCGCTGCTTTATCTAATCGGAGCTAAAGGCGGAAGAATATTTTTAGAAAAATACGGAAAATATTTACTTATCAGTAAAAAAGATATTGAAAAAGCAGACAAATGGTTTGCAAAATACGGCAATTTTGCCGTATTTATAGGAATAATGCTTCCTGTTATAAAAACATATATAGGATTTCCGCCCGGAGCTTCTCTTATGAACTATAAAAAATTTGCCGTTTTTGTTGTTGCAGGTTCTCTCATATATAATACGGTTGTTGCTTATCTTGGTTTAAAGCTCGGACAAAATATATATTTGATAAAACCGTTTTTTCATAAAGTGGGATTGGCGATGATTATAATAATATTCATTTTATTTTTCGTTTATTTATATGCTCATGTCAAGAAAGCTTTCGCAAAATAAAAATCAGAAGAATAATAACAGGCATATTGCTGCGACAGGAAGATTTGCCACAATTGAAGAAATAATACAAAATTTTTATTTTAATCCTGTTAATGAAATATCTTATTCCAATTCCAAGTCTGATATTAATACAAATAGAAATATTAACAACAATACTAATAATAACGAAAATATTAACGCCGGTATTGATATTAATAATTACGCTAATAATACCAATATTAATAATACCAATACTAATTACACAGATGTTTCAAATAAATTAATAAGTTTTAAAAATTTTAGCAGTAAACATATATTATTTAAACATATATTATTTTACGCTTTTTTTGTAATTGCTTTAATATTCCTGCTAATGCCTTTTCAGCGTATTAACAGCATTAATCTCTCGTTTTTCATATTCAAAGATTTCGTAGTTGTTTTAATAATTATTTTATTTGCGTCATTTTTTTTATTATACAAAAGACATCATTATAAATCTAAAAAATATAAATATAATTTTACGCATAAAAACTTTTACGATTATAAATCTATTAATAATATTAATAATAATAATGGTGATAATAATAAATACAGATATATGTTGCAGTGCGCTAAGAACTTAAATAATTATTGTTATAATAATAACAATAATTATGACGGCAGCAATAATAATAACCGAAAAACACATAAAAATGATAAAAATTATTTTAAATTGGGAATTTTAAATTTTGATAATTACAGATGCGAAGGTAATTCATATATAAATTTAAATAATATTAATGATAATATTAATACAAATAGTATTGATGATTTATATAATATGAACAATATAAATAACAACCATGGTAAAAATTTTGATAATAAATTAATTATAGGAATAGATAGAAAAAAAAGATTTGAACATATTATGATAATATCGCCGACCGGAGGCGGCAAAACTTTAAAATACATAATACCGTCAATCAAAAATGATGCCTGCTTTAACAATACAAGCGTTTACGCAATAGATATAGATGGACCTTATTTATATAACGCCGTTAAAGATAATTGGCTTATTAATAAAAAAAGAATAATCCACTTTGACCCTTATAATGCTGATTCAATCCATTTTAACCCTCTGATAGAAAGATATAATAACTATAATAATAATGAGACTAAAATTGACAAAAACTTCAATAAAAACACATATTATAACAACGATGCAGCCGCTAATATTAAAATTATGCCTGTAAGCGATGACAAACTTTATGAATTGTCTTCCATGATTTTTTACGCCGATAATAATGAACTGAAAGGAGGGGATATTCAAGCGCATAAATATTATTCTAAAAGGAGCGCAGATATTTTATACGGCTGTTTATTATATATGAAATATAAATATGATATTAAATATCTTAATTTAATTACGGCAAAAAAATTCTTTGAAAAAGGATTTAATTTTATAGAAAAGGAAATAAAATCATTTAATGGAGAAAATAGCAAAAAAATAAAAGAAATTTTTAATAATTTTTTTGAAATTCCTTCCTATGAGCGAGCTAAGATTATTACAGATATTTTAAACGGGCTTGATTTTATCAAAAACGGTACTGTAGAAGATTCTTTTAAAACAAATGAAGATGTTTTGAACGGCGGCAATTTTTTTACGATAAAAGATTTATTTGATTGCAATAAAGATACTTTAATCATTGTTGCCGTTCCAAAAGAAAAAATCAGTTCAGGCGGCTCAAGACTCATTTCTTTTATTACCGATTTAGTCATTAAAGAAATTTATGAATACAGGAGAACAATTTTAGTCTCATTATTATTATAGTTATTATATCTTTCTATCAGAGGGTTAAAATGGATTGAATCAG